>NZ_JACJSW010000216.1:0-165328 GCF_014698375.1 Microcystis flos-aquae FACHB-1344
CGAATAGGCTTTTTCCATATCCCGCATTCTAGCATATATCGTGTAAATGTGCTAATATTTGACGGTAAAGCCGTCGTAGAACGACGGGGTTTCAGACCCAAAATTTTCGATGATTTCCGCAGCTTTAAAAAGTTTTAAAAATCTATCAAAAGCTCTAATAGTGGGCGATCGCTCAGAAGATGAAGAAGCCGCAAAAAATGCAGGGATCCACTTCTTAAGTGCTGATATTTGGAGATTTCCGCCAATCGATTGCGAATTTTAAGGAGAAAAAATCTCGCAAGCCCCCACGGCTACCGTGGGGATTTTTGCTAGGGGTTAACGGAGAGGTAAAGAGCGATCGCCTCATCAAGAATAGCCGCGATCGTTTTGCCTTCCTTCTCGGCCTTTGCTCGGATAATCGGATCATGCTCCTTAAGAAGCCGCAGGGCGATCATCTTCTTCGATCGAATCCCAGGATATTGATTGATCCCCTTGGGATTGTGAATTGTACCTTTAGGAACCCCCTACTGTTGTCCCCGTCGGATCAGGGACGTAAACAGTAGCATTGGTCAATTCAGCAGAGCTATTAGCATCCAAAGCCCGAACCGCAGGCACAGAAGCACCCTGCCACAAATAAATTCCGTTTTGCGTGTTGTTAGTTTGATTGGCCGCTAAAAAGCGCCCATTAAGAACCATAGTCACGCCATTAATTGAAGCTCCTGGTGCGCTTAAATTGATATTTCCTGAAGAACTAGCCAAAACTGCTGCTTTTTCATTTAATCCAGTGAAATAGGCTTCCATCGTCTGGAAATTGACGGCGTGCAAAGCTGCGCTAGGATCAGGGACTAAAGCCGTCGCGTTGGTGGCAAAGGTAATATTGTTGTCAAATCGTGGCATAAAAACCTCATAAAGATAAAATTACATACCCTAAAGCAGGGTAACTAAATAAAATTTGGCTAGTATTCAATGACAAATGCTGTTCATCTGGATATATCCTCTGCCATCCTAAACTATAAACCTGAATCAAAGGATAACCATTTAAATTGTGATTAATGGCTCTTCGTTACTTGGTATGGTTCAATAGGGTGGCATAAATCGACTAAATCCTTATCTGGCAAGAGATTTAATTGATTAGTTCGCTCTAGATCGAAAACAGTTGACAAAAATCGCAGCAATGTCTGTCTCTATAAGGAATGAAACCCTTGTAGAGACAGACATTGCATAACAAAAACCGAAGAACCCAAAATATTAAAAAATTTAACAAAAGCGATGGAAATTCCACTTATGCCTTTAAAATGTCTTCCAAGTATCGTTAAAAATTCAGTTCGAGGGTCGATTGTGTCATATTTAATTGTCAAGTAATTCCTGTTGTTTACTTTCAATCAAATTCTCCATTAAAAACTTTTCAAGCTCTCTGGGATCGTGACGAATTTTATTGATTCTCTTTAATAAATCTTCGGAAGAAGGAGAACTATGTTCATGATACCGATAAATTTCTAGTAGTTTACTAGCAACAATATATCGCATTAAAAAATCTAGTCGATTAGAACGCTCATAAAGGTTACTCATAAAAGCTCCTATAATATTTGCGCTTACCAGGAAAAAGTTGCTATTAATTAATAAAAGCCAGTTTATTTGATCAAACATCATCATTTTATTGATAGTCAGTGCGTTATAAATTAGTAAGATACAAGTGCCAACAATAACCGCATTAAAAAATCTAATTCGATAAGCTGAATATATTGCCATATAAACCAACATTAAGCCAGAATAATAGGTAACATAAGCCAGATCGTTCTGATCAGACATAAAAATCATTAAATTAATACCAATTCCTCCAATGAGTCCGAGAATACTCATTAATAATTGATAAGACTTGATGAAATTTTTTTGATAACTTTTATAAATAACATACAAAATAAAAAAACAGATTGACAAACGAATAGGTAAAATATTTGATGCCTGAGATGAACAATATTGATCTAGAAATATGAAAACCAAATAAAGAAATAAACTCATGAATAATGATATTCTAATACTTCCTAGATATCGATTGTAATAATCTTTTTCAAATTCTTCTTCTATCTTGTTGATGGTTTCTGATTTGTACGCTTTATTAAGACTTTTACTCACAAAATTTGGATCAATAATCTTAATCATTTTGATAAATAATCCAGGAAGGCTACGAATACCAATCCAGAGAAAGACCACAACGAAATGAAATGTTGATATTAATAGTTGATAATCAGAGCAGTTATTTTGTTTTAATCTCTCTTGCTCATCTAAAATAATTCGTTGCCAATCTTCAGGCAACAGAGTCATAATCAAGGATAGGGATGCTAATAATATGTGTATTAATAACTTCATCATTCAATACCATACTTTATTTTATGTTGTTGTCAGCATTCCAAGGTATTGTCTAGCTAGGACTTACGCGGCTAATGTCCCGACAAATGGTGTTTGTGGCCATGATTTGCGTAGTGCTATACAATTTCAATCTCACTCTTGAGATCTGACTCTCTATTGGCTAGGCAATGGACACCATAGATCTCTAAGGCACAAGGAATTAAATTTGAGCGAAATTCTTGGACTTGACGGTATATTTCTCGGCCTTTCGGAGTAATTATATAATATTTTCGTCTCGGCCCTGTGGCTTCATCCCCCCACTTAGATGAGATTAAGCCTCGTTCTTCCATGCGATGTAAGGCGGGATAGAGGCTACCATAACTGATTTTTCGTTTTTCTTGGCTGGCTTTTGCGATCGCGTCCGTAAATTCTAGTCCATACATTCCTCTTGGTTGTCTTGAGGGGGATTCGGCAGCTAGGAGGGTTAAGAGGCATTCTTCTAGCGTTGAAAGGTCTTGAGATTCATTTTTTTCGTTTTTTTGGCGATTAAACACTGTTTTTACCTTGTATCGATTACATAATATTCATTAATTTATCTTAACACATATTTATATATCTACCTTGACAACTATATCGAAATTCGATATAGTTTATTTGAGCTTCTTAACCGCGATGGAGCAATAGATTCAATAAATTCAGGAAAAAACAATGACTTACTACTACGAAGGTACCAGCACGAGTAACTATTTAAATTACACTGGCTCTGACAATCTTATTGCCAATGGTTATGGTGGTAATGACACCATCTATGGCAATACGAACAATGATCGTATTGATGGTGGTGCTGGAAATGATTATCTCAATGGCTGGTCTGGCGACGATTATTTATGGGGAGGTAGTGGTCACGACTACTTATATGGTTGGTCTGGTAATGACTATATATATGGAGATTCGGGCATTGATGTTCTTTTGGGAGGTACTGGAAATGATTTTCTTCAGGGTGGGGATGGTGATGATTTTCTTCAGGGTGAGGATGGTAATGACACTTTGTTTGGAGGAAGTTCCTTCTTAAATAATAGTTACATAGATAGATTTCTGGGAGGTAACGGCAATGATATATTCGTTGTAGGTACAACGACTGGTAACTTCTATCAAGGAAGTGGATATGCCATTATTCAAGATTACGATCCGTTGTATGACTATATTCAAGTTAAGGGTGGTTCTCTCAGTCTCAGAAGAGAAGATTGGGCTGGTAGTTCTGCTTTAGATACAGCCATCTATCAAGGAAGTGACTTAATTGGAGTAGTTCAAGATAACACCAGTATTCAGTTAACCAGTTATTACTTTAACTTTGTTTAGTTATCTTGGTAGCGATGGGTTGACGTAGGGAAACCCTGATGTGGTTTATCTTTAAGAAAGCTGCAACAAAAAAAGGACACAAGGTAACTTGTGTCCTTCCCGAAGCTAGGAACTTAATTTTTATTTAGCGTCGGAGAATTCCGCGTCGATGACATCATCGCCACCACCAGCACCACCAGAGGGGCCATTGCCATCATTGCCACCGGTGGGATTACTAGGGGCCCCTTGCTGATACATACTGCTACCGATCGCGTAGAGGGCTTGTTGTAATTCCGGTAGGATGGTTTTGATCTTACTATCATCGTCTTGAGCGATCGCTTCTTCCAGTTCCTTAATCAATGCCTGGGCTTTATTTTTCTCGGATGGGGGAACCTTATCGCCCAACTCGGCTAACTGCTTCTCAGCTTGATAAACCACGTTTTCAGCTTGATTTTTGCGTTCAATGCGTTCGCGACGTTCCTTATCGACTGCGGCGTTCGATTCTGCCTCATTAACCATGCGTTCCACTTCATTTTGGGGCAAGGTAGAAGCGCCGGTGATGCTGATCGATTGTTCTTTTCCTGTACCTTTATCCTTAGCGGTGACATTTAAAATACCGTTAGCATCGATGTCGAAGACCACTTCGATTTGAGGCACACCACGAGGAGCGGGAGGGATACCATCGAGTCGGAAAGTTCCCAAACTCTTGTTATCTTTGGCCATTTCCCGTTCCCCTTGCAGGACGTGGATTTCCACGTTAGTTTGTCCATCTACTGCCGTGGAGAAAACTTCCGATTTTTTGGTGGGGATAGTGGTGTTGCGGGTAATAATCCGCGTCATCACACCGCCGAGGGTTTCCACACCCAAAGACAGGGGCGAAACATCAAGCAGAAGAATATCTTTGACTTCACCAGCGAGGACACCACCTTGAATAGCGGCACCTACGGCTACCACTTCATCGGGGTTAACGCTTTGGTTAGGATCTTTGCCCAGAACTTTTTTAACTAATTCTTGAACGGCGGGAATCCGGGTTGAACCACCGACGAGAACCACTTCATCGAGGGCAGATTTATCGATTTTGGCATCACGGATGGCATTTTCGACGGGAATCCGACAGCGATCGATTAAATCGGCGCAAATTTCCTCAAATTTAGCTCTGGTTAAAGTGGTATCTAGGTGTTTTGGTCCTTCGGCGGTAGCGGTGATGAAGGGCAGGTTAATTTCCGCTTGGGTAACGCTAGAAAGTTCAATTTTGGCTTTTTCTGCCGCTTCCGTGAGACGTTGCAGGGCTTGTTTATCTTGACGGAGATCTATTCCTTCAACTTTTTTGAATTCTCCGGCTAGATAATCAACGATTTTTTTATCGAAGTCATCACCACCGAGATGAGTATCTCCAGAGGTAGCGAGAACTTCAAAGACACCATCACCCACTTCTAGAACCGATACGTCAAAGGTTCCCCCACCCAAGTCAAAAACGAGAATGGTTTCGTTAGCTTTTTTGTCTAATCCGTAGGCAAGAGAGGCGGCAGTGGGTTCGTTGATAATGCGGAGAACTTCAATCCCGGCAATTCTCCCTGCATCTTTGGTGGCCTGACGTTGGGAGTCATTAAAATAAGCGGGTACGGTGATGACTGCTTGGGTAACGGTTTCGCCGAGGTATTTACTGGCATCTTCCACCAGTTTCCGCAGTACCTGGGCGGAAATTTCTTCGGGGGCGAATTGTTTGCCCTGGGCGGGACAGTCTAATTTAACGTTGCCGTTGCCGTCCTGGAGAGTTTTGTAGGATACTTCTGTGGCTTCGTTGGTAACTTCGTTGAATTTCCGGCCGATGAAGCGTTTGACGGAATAAAAGGTATTTTGCGGGTTCATTACCGCTTGACGTTTGGCGATTTGTCCTACTAGGCGCTCGCCATTTTTGGCGTAGGCGACGACTGAGGGCGTGGTTCTAAACCCTTCGGCGTTGGCGATAACAGTGGGTTTACCCCCTTCCATAACCGCGACGCAGGAGTTAGTCGTCCCTAAGTCAATTCCAACTACTTTTCCCATAATCTTTGTGCTGCTCCGATACAACTATAGTGACTTCTAGAATCGGAACTGTACTCGGTTTTTAGGCGATACCCACCCCTATCAGTTCCTTCGTTATCTCTATAGTGCAAAATAACCCCGCTTTCTCGATAGTGTAGGTATCCGAACCTTTTTGGTAGTATTGCTAATGTCAGTTCGGGATCAAAGAGTTAGGGGTGAAGGAAAGGAGTCAGAAGTGAGACAAACTCTTAGTTCTTACCACTCCATGCTCGCTCCCCTTGGTTTCCCTGGATTGGTGTTGGCAATCCCTCACTTCCTCTCTTTTAAGTAGAAAACATGAATCTCAAATATCAATATCATTCCATAGTTCAGAAATTGACCGCACTTGACTTTAATTAATAACCGAAAGGTCATGCTATTAATACAAGATTATGTAATCATGAGTAAAAACAATTGTTCCTGTGCGTATTCCATTTATTTCTTGAATATAAGTATCGGTGTCATATCGTTTAAATCTACTATCTTGAAAACTGTTAATTAACTCAGGAAAATCCTCTAATTCAGAGGTACTAATTAATCTATTTCCGTAAAGAAGATCACCAGAAAAAACCCTAAAGGTAGAAGAACGGGTTTCCTCGGAAAATAAACTGCTACAGTTAGGTTGTAAATAGATGTAGATGTAGGCCAAGCGCATATCTGCAGAAGGCACAAATTCTAAACCTAAATCAAAATAGCATAGAGTAGGTGGATTAAAAACAGATAAAATAGATTCCCGATAATTATCAGGCTTGCCAAAACTTCTCAACTGAATAAGATGACTACCAGTATTGACTCCCCCTCCTCTTAAATTATTAAGAGAACATTGTTGAAAGTCAAGAAAGGTTTTAGTTATCGTTCTTTGCCAACTATTAATAATGACTAGAGAATTTACCCAATGCCTATACTGTTCTGGTCGGCGATCAATCTCGATACCAATGGGATCATCCGATTGACGGGGTTCTACCATGCGATAATAGTAAGTGTAGTCGCTAAATTTTACTCTTCGCGGCCCTGGAAGATCATTAACAAAGTTTTTCGGATCTACTTGCTGGCCAAATTCACAAACACTTTGATAATCTTTTATAGTAAACATTGGTAAAAGAATATCTGGTGGCGGCAGTTTGATTTCATCATCAGACCAACGACCTGTAAAAATCCAGGCGGCTGCCCGCTCAGAAACTACCCAAGCAAGACCTCTATATACAGGAATATTGTCAATACTCATTGTTAATAAATAAATCTGATCATTTATTTTGTAACAATTATCCCCAAAACTCTCAAGGATTGTGGCATCGATCTCAGCTAAAGGTTTGCCAAATGGAAGTGCGAGTAAATCAGTAAGATTGCTCATCATTGAATTTTTTGACTAAGTTACTGTTTCTGTTATACGCTATTTAGATGCTGAACAGCTTACTGTTTACCGATCACAGCAAAAAAGCTCCCCAATGCCTGCTCTTTCTGGGAACTTGTTGATAACACGAATGTAGTATATAATGTAATATAGGTAATAAGCTGTACTGCATTTAAACTGCGTCTTGACAATTTTAGTACAAATGCTCAGAACTCTGGTGCAGTCTGAACGAGTAATTTAGACAGTCAACAGCTTATCCTCTGTGTTAAAACACAATCGCCGATAATAATTTCTTCAATTCATCGCAGAATCTAAATTGCCTTATTGTCTTGGTTACATCGGCTTTTGACCTGATTATTTCATAAAAACTATGGCTTACGAAACTCTGGATATTTCCACACCGACACCGATTTTATCTTGGGCGGGGCATGAATTAGGACCCCAAGAAACCCAAATGGCCAAAAATGTCGCTTCCCTACCTTTTGTTTATAAACACATTTCTTTAATGCCCGATGTTCACTTGGGTAAAGGCGCTTTAGTCGGTTCGGTGATTGCCACCAAAGATGCCGTAATTCCTGCCGCCGTCGGAGTCGATATCGGTTGCGGCATGGCTGCCCTAAAAATGCCTTTCACCGGTGAACAATTGCAGGGAAAACTTAAAAAAATTCGCCTCGATGTGGAGGCGAATATTCCCGTCGGTTTTGCTGAAAATAAAGAAGTGGATCGGGAAGTAACTAAATGGCCAAAATGGGCGGAATTTAAACAGATTCATCGAGGCGTGCAGAACCTAGAGAAAAAAGCCCTTAAACAAATGGGTTCTCTGGGGGGTGGTAATCACTTTATCGAAATTTGTTTAGATACAGACAATCAAGTTTGGTTAATGCTCCATTCCGGTTCTAGAGGTATTGGTAATCAACTGGCCCAATGTCATATTGATACGGCCAAAGAGTTAGCAAAACTAGCAGAAGGTAAATTACCCGACCTCGATCTGGCCTACTTTGTCGCCGGTACAGAAGAATTTACCGCCTACTGGCATGACCTACAATGGGCCCAGGAATATGCCCGTTATAATCGGGAAATTATGATGGCTAGATTTAAACGCATTGTTGAAAAACATCTAGCGGGAGGCAAACCAACTAAACCCCTCTTAGTAGTTAATTGTCATCACAATTATGCCGAAAAAGAAATTCATTTTGGTGAGGAAGTTTATGTCACCCGCAAAGGAGCCGTCCGCGCCAGAGAAACCGATTATGGTATTATCCCCGGTTCCATGGGAGCGCAATCTTATATTGTCAAAGGCAAAGGAGAACATAATAGCTTCTGTTCCTGTTCCCACGGGGCCGGGCGCTTGATGTCGAGAAATCTGGCTAAAAAAACCTTTACTCTTGATGATTTAATTGCCCAAACCCAAGGGGTTGAATGCCGCAAAGATGAGGGCGTTATTGATGAGATTCCGGGAGCTTATAAACCGATCCAACAGGTGATGAATCAACAGGCGGATCTAGTGGAAATTGTCGCCACTCTCAAGCAGGTGCTGTGTGTCAAAGGTTAACAAATCATGGCCAGAGCGATCGATTTTTGCTGTTTTTTCCCTAGCATGAAAAAGATAGGAATCGATCGAGGATTATAAGCGATGAGTCTGACTATTGCTGCCGAATTAGCGCAAATTCCCGCCCATCATCTCAATATCATGGGCTATGTGGATGAATCCGCCGTTAACGGCCCCGGCTGTCGGGCGGTGGTCTGGGTACAGGGTTGTTCTCGCGAGTGTCGGGGTTGTTTTAATCAAGCTTCCTGGCCCTTTAAGATCAATCAATTAATTACTGTTGAGTCTCTAGCAGCCAAAATTTTGGCTAATCCCCGCAATAGTGGCCTAACTTTCTCCGGAGGTGAACCTTTTTGGCAAGCAAAAGCCTTGACAGAATTGGCTAAATATGTTAAGGAAAAAGGCTTAAATGTGATGTCCTTCACGGGATTTACGATCGAACAATTGCGCTCAACCGAAGCACCGCCCCACTCTCAAGAATTATTGGCCCAGTTAGATATTTTGGTGGATGGGGCCTATGTGGAATCCCTGGCTATTCATTCCCCCGATTCTCCCGTTTCTTCTAGCAATCAACGGATTCACGTCCTCAATCCCGCTCTGGAAGATCAGATTAATTGGGCATCGGATCAAGTGGAAATTCATATTCTCAAAGACGGAACCCGAATTTTTACGGGATTTTGGGGACAGATTATTTCTTGATCGGGCCCAGAATCAGTGATCACTGCCTAGGAATTTAGGATCACAGATCCAGTAACATCAATTCCTCGACTAAATCAAAATTAGCCGTCACCGATTGCACATCATCGAGGGATTCTAGGGTGTCGATTAACTTGAATAAAAAACGGGCCTGTTCTCGATCGCTCACTTCTAGGGTATTAGTGGGAATCCAGCGTAATTCTGCTTCTTTGACCTTAAATCCCGCTTCTTGCAGAACCTTATTCAATCTCTCCAGGTTAGACACCTCAGTAAAAACTTCTGCTCCTTGACCTTCCTCCTCACTGTTAAAAAACTCGTAGGATTGGGCCTGGCCCTCTAAGGAAGCTTCTAAAAGCTTATCCTCATCAATAGTTCCCTCAAGGCGAATTACGCCCTTATGGTCAAACATCCAGCCCACACAGCCTGTTTCGCCTAAATTACCGCCATTTTTGCTAAAAGCCGCCCGCAGAGCCGCCGCCGTGCGATTGCGATTATCGGTCAGTGCTTCGATCAGGATCGCCACACCCCCGGGACCATAACCCTCGTAGCGAATTTCCTCAAAAGCTGAGTCATTTTCCCAAGTTCCCGCCCCTTTAGCGATCGCTCTTTCGATATTGTCATTAGGAATACCGGCCGCCTTGGCTTTTTCGATCACCGTGCGTAGCTGAAAATTGCCCGCCGGATCGGGAACACCGTTACGGGTAGCCACGATAATGGCCCGGGATAACTGGGTGAAAGTTTGCCCTTTTTTGGCGTCAACCCGGGCTTTTTGTCGTTTAATATTTGCCCATTTACTATGACCAGCCATATCCATCTAAGATATCCAACATCAAAAATCTAGCAGATCGATCGCTCTTGGTAAATCCGGGGATAATTGTCAACTCAACGAGTGCAGGGTAATGATCATAAATCCTGTTTCAAAGGTATAGGGAAGCGGCTAGTTCGAGCATTTGTACTAAAATTACCGATAGGCGGTTTAAATGCAGTACAGCTTATTATAGAAAAGGTTGATCAATCAGGGGGCAATATGGCGCAATTTTCTCGCAAAACTCTACTAACCTTGTTTGCTAGTATATTAGTATTATTATTCTCCTGGGCTCCGGCCCAAGCGCTAAGTTATAATAACCGCAATTTGACCGATAACGACTTTGCGGGGCAGGATTTGCGCGATTCCACCTTCGATCACTCTAATCTGCGCGGTAGTAACTTCAGTCATGCCAATCTGGAAGGAGTACGCTTTTTTTCTGCCAACTTGGAGGGGGCCGACTTTAGCGATGCCAATATGAGAAATGTGGATTTAGAATCGGCCCGTTTAACCAGAGCCAACTTTACCAATGCCGTTCTCGAAGGAGCTTTTGCCACTAACATTTTAATCAAAGGTGCAATTATCGACGGAGCCGATTTTACCGATGCAATTATTCGCTCCGATGTGGAAAAATATCTTTGTGAGAGAGCGACGGGAACTAACCCAGTAACTGGCAGAAATACCCGCGATACCCTATTTTGTCCCTAATCGCGCTGTCATGACCGATCGAACTAGAGCCAGATCGGCCATAATTGCTGTAAGCTAGTATTCGATTTTTTAACACAACCTTTAGAATAGACTTTCAAGTCAGTTCGATCGATCAGTCCCCTCTTGGAAAAAGGAAATTGTAACCATCGTGTCCACCAGTACCCTCGGCAATCAAGATAAAGAGCAGAAACCTAGTAGTGACTCGGATAGCTTTTTCCAAGGAGTCTCTAGAGTCGCAGGGGGAACCGCTCTCGGCCTGTTGATGGTATCCACGGCCGTGGTGACTGGGGCTGTGGTAGGATTGGCGATTAGTTACCGCAATCTACCCGATGTGAGGATTTTACGGGGTTACGTCCCCACGGAAACCAGTTATATCTACGATGTTAAAGGCAGACCCCTGACCAGCTTACACGGAGAAGCGAATCGGGAAGTGGTGGAACTCGATCAGATATCTCCCAATCTGAAACGCGCCGTGATGGCGATCGAAGATAGCCATTTTTATCATCATCGTGGTATTAATCCTAATAGTATCGGCCGGGCAGTAGTGGCTAACTGGAAAAGTGGCGGTGTGGTGGAAGGTGCATCTACTATCACCATGCAGTTAGTCAAAAATATTTTTCTTTCCCATCAGCGCACCGTTAGCCGTAAATTAGCCGAAGCAGTCCTAGCAATACGAGTAGAACAGGTTTTTAGCAAAAATGACATTCTGGAAATGTACCTCAATAATATCTATTGGGGTCATAATAATTACGGAGTGCAAACCGCCGCTAAAAGTTATTTTAATAAACCCGCCTCCGAGTTAAATTTAGCAGAATCGGCGATGATGGCTGGATTAATCCAAGCGCCGGAAGTTTATAGTCCTTTTAATAATTATAAAACCGCCAAGGAAAGACAGGCACTGGTTCTCAGTCGGATGCGTACTTTAGGTTGGATTACCCCAGCACAGGAAGAGGCCGCTTTAAAGGAACCGCTGAAACTGGGTAAACCCACCGCTTGGCAAGAAAGTAAATTACCCTACGTTACCGATGCAGTGGTGGCAGAATTGCGGCAAAAATTTGGCAAGGAAACCCTAATTAAAGGGGGAATGCGGATTCAAACCACGATCGATCTCGACTTCCAAAACATGGCCGAGTCTACCATCCAACGGGCCTATAATAGCTTGCGTGGTCGCGGTATTCGTACCAAAGACCTACAAATTTCCCTAGTCGCAGTGGATCCCCGCACCCATTTCGTCAAGGCGCTCGTCGGTGGCGTTGATTACAATAAAAGTCAATTAAACCGCGCCATCCAATCCCGTCGTCAACCGGGGTCAGCTTTTAAACCTTTCGTCTATTATACTGCCTTCGCTAGTGGTCGTTTTACCCCCGAAACGGTAGTTAATGATGCTCCCATTCGTTTTCGCGAGGCTGGCGGCTTCTATAGCCCAAAAAACTACGGTGGCGGCTATTCTGGTCAAGTTTCCCTGCGTAGCGCTCTGATGCAGTCTCTGAATATTCCCGCAGTTATTCTCGGTCGTCGCGTCGGGATAAATAAAGTCATTGAAGTCTGTCGTCTGCTGGGTTTCGAGAGTCCTTTAATTGCCGTCACCTCTTTACCTTTGGGATCCGTGGATGTGACTCCTCTGGAAATGGCGGGGGCCTACGCTACTTTTGCCAGTAATGGCTGGCATTCTAAGCCTACCTTTATCATGCGTGTTACTGATAGCCGTGGTAACGTCATGCTCGATAATACACCCAAACCGAAGCTAGTTTTAGACCCCTGGGCCACCGCTTCTCTCAATTCTGTCCTACAGGGAGTTATTCAAGGGGGAACAGCCACTTCGGCCCAAATCGGTCGTCCAGCAGCGGGAAAAACCGGTACTACCGATAACGAGAAAAATGTCTGGTTTGTTGGTTATGTTCCCCAATTAGCCACCGCAGTTTGGATTGGAGATGACCGAAACCGCACTTTAGGTAAAGGTATCACCGGCGGTGGTTTTGCCGCTCCCATTTGGCGCGATTTTATGGCACAAGCTCTGAAAAATGAACGAGTAGAATATTTTCCTTCTCCCTCCAAATTCCGCAAACCAACAGTTAAGTAGATAGTTAATATAATCGATCATGGGTGTTTTAGCTTCATTGATTTAAAAATACCAGTAGTCATACAATGTAAATAATTCTACATTCTGAAAAAATCAACCATGCGCCGCGTAAGTATTTCTATTGTTAGTATTGCTTTTTCTGTCTTTGCTCTAATAGTTTGTTACCATAGCTTGTTTGTCATACCTGAGACTGCTATTAAAACTCAAGCTATATACTGGTTCTATGCTGCACTTGTATCAGCAATAATTCCATATCTTGAAGAAGTGGTAGTTTATATAAAGACTATCAAGGTTGGCAGTAGTGGTATCGAAATTGCTATGAATGAGGTCAAAAAAGAAATACAAAAAATTGATGAAAAAGTAGAAAAACTGGACAATAAATTATTGCAGACACTGGATAGGATTCAACAAAATGAGTCATCACTTTCACAGCAAGCTCGCGAAATCCGGCAACAAAATTATGATTCTTGGACTGTCAACGTACTTGCGAAGATGAATCCTCAAGCAAAATTAGCAACACAGGAATCTCTGACTTACAATCATCTCAAGAGCGAAGGTGTTGGAATCAAGGAACTTAAAGATATGTTAGGCCAACTTGGCTACTATCACGGGAACATAGATCAAGTTTTTACTCCCGAGTTAGCCCAAGCGGTTGAGAAATTTCAATTTGAAAATCGATTGGGAATACCTGACGGTATAGCTGGTTCAATAACGCTCTCTAAAATTGCAGAACTTTTGCCTCGTCAAATCGGCGCAGCCTCAATTAGTAAATCTAATGTCAAAAATTAAAAGTCCCTTGCGTTATCCCGGGGGGAAATCCCGGGCAATTAAGCAAATTCTGCCGCAAATTTCTGTCAATATTAGGGAATATAGAGAACCTTTTTTTGGTGGTGGTTCTGTGTTTTTTGCTGTTAAGCAACTCTTTGGACAACAAATAAAAACCTATTGGATTAATGACTTAAATTATGATTTATATTGTTTCTGGCAATGCGCTCAAGAAAATATTGAGTTATTGGTAGCAAAAATAACAGAAATTAAACAGAAATATGATACTGGACGAGAATTATTTCAAGATTTGACAAGGGAAGATTTAAAGTTAACCGACTTTGAGAAAGCAGTGCGTTTTTTTATCTTAAATCGGATTACTTTTTCGGGAACAGTGGATTCGGGGGGGTATTCTCAAGCAGCTTTTACCAGTAGATTTACTGATTCATCAATGGCCAGATTAACTCAAATTGCGCCCTTATTAGCATCAGTAAAAATTACTAACCAAGACTACGAAGAATTATTATTTGCTGAGGGAAAAGAAGTTTTTATCTTCCTCGATCCCCCCTACTATAGTGCCACAAAATCCCGTTTGTACGGTGTAAGAGGTAATTTACATACCAGCTTCGATCATCAACGTTTTGCCGATAATATGCGTCAATGTCAGGCTAAATGGTTAATTACCTACGATGATTGTCCAGAGATCAGAAAACTCTTTGATTTTGCCCATATTATCGAGTGGAATCTTCAGTATGGCATGAATAATTATAAACAAGGAGCGGCGGCATCTGGTAGAGAATTAATGATCAAAAATTATTAGTGCCAGATTGTAGTGGAGTATTTAGGGTCTGCTGAAAAAGTTTTTCGGTGGGGGCAGGGTGTGGGGTGTGGGGTGTGGGGTGTGGGGTTTTACCGGTTTTGAGGTGGCCAATTACCTAATTTTCAGGGAAAAAGTGCCTAAATTTACCCCCGATCACTCCCAGATCCAGTACTTTTTGATTGACAAAAGGTCTAAAAGTCTTACCCAACAAGGTTTTTACCCACATTCCGCACCCTAGTCGTTGAAATCAAAAGTTGCTCTAGCCCTTGTATAGTAAGACTTTTAGCGATTACTAAGAATTATGAAGTGTCACACTCTAGTCAGCGATCGCCAGCTTAATGAGAGTTTATCTCAATAATTTGGTATCAGAGCTATCAGATTTTTAGGGCTAATTGTGCATCTGCTGGTCAAACAAATTAGCCTGTAATTCAGAGCCGGCAATCGTTTTGACGATTTAGATAAAATTTTCAATGTGACACTTTAGGGTGCGGAATGTGGGTTTTTAGATTTATTCAGCAAGCCCTAGATAGCGGCAAATTTGTCACATCTTCCCAGAAATTTCTTGACAATTGCTAGAGGAAAGGGTATATTAAGGGCAGATTTTCTGAAGTTTTATGTCCCTATCTAAAGTTATCAATCATGGGGGGCGGGAGAAGCGTAGCTTATCAAAGGCTCTGCTGAAATCCTTTTCCCTAGTCACGGCCACTGCGATCGGATGTATTAGTATCGCCACCAGTGCCACTGCGGCCGATTTTAAATTCGCTTTCGGTAGCAAAGGTAACTTGGACGGTCAGTTCAATAACCCCTACGGTATCGCCGTCGGTAGCGGTGGTAAGATCTATGTAGCCGATACTGCCAACAATCGCATACAGGTGTTTAACTCCAATGGAGGCTTCCTGTCCACTTTCGGTAGCTCCGGTTCGGGGGACGGTCAGTTCGATTCACCCAGTGGTATCGCTGTCGATGGCGTTGGTGATATCTATGTGGCCGATACCTACAACAACCGCGTACAGGTGTTCGACTCCGATGGAAAATGGAAGTTAAATGTCGGGGTCGGTGCTTTGAGTATGCCCAGTGGTATCGCCGTCGGTAGCGTAGGTAATATCTATGTGGCCGATACTCTCAACGATCGCGTACAGGTGTTTAACTTCAGTGGAGTCTTCCTGTCCACTGTCGGGGTCGGTGATTTGAGTATGCCCCAAGGTATCGCCGTCGGTAGCGGTGGTAATATCTATGTAGCCGATACTGCCAACGATCGCGTACAGGTGTTCGACTCTAGTGGTACCTTGCTGTCCACTTTCGGTAGCTCCGGTTCGTTGGGGGGTCAGTTCTTTTCACCCGGTGGTGTCGCTGTCGATGGCGTTGGTAATATCTATGTGGCCGATACTTTCAACAACCGCGTACAGGTATTCAACCTCAATGGTGACTTCCAGTACGCTTTCGGTAGCCTCGGTTCGGGGAACGGTCAGTTCAATTCACCCAGTGGTATCGCTGTCGGTGGCGGTGGTAATATCTATGTAGCTGATACGTTCAACAATCGCGTACAGGTATTCAGAACGCCCGAACCTTCTGGTATTATCGGATTAGGCATACTAGGGGGCGGTTTAGTGGTGCGTCGCCTCGCTAAACGTGGTTAATCGGTGTGGAGTGGGGAGATGAGTTAAAATTTTCCTAATTCCCCACCCTTTGCGGTTAAAAGCTTTAATTGTCCTGCTGCCTTTGTAAGTCCTCGATAGTTGCGGGGGATAAATCGGTAAATCGGGCAATTTCTGGGATAGGAAAGCCAGCAGATAGCATTTTTAGAGCAATTTGTCGAGCTTTTTCTTCTTTGCCTTCCTCTTTGCCTTCCTCTTTGCCTTCCTCTTTGCCTTCCTCTAAAGCTTCTTGATAGACTTTAGTTTCTCTTAGATCACTTAAACTAAACATTTTTTCTATCTCCTTACGGTTTAATTTGGGCAATTTATAAATGAGAATTGTCTCAATTAATTCGAGAATGTCCTCTCTTTTTAAAGACTCCTGGAATTGTTGTCTAACTTGTTGAATCAGTTCTTTTCCTTGCCCTAAGGTGTTGGCTTCCGATTCCACAATTAATTGTAACACTTTTACCCCCAGAGAATCCCCCTCATCTAACTGATTCAGATAATAACAGTTAACCCGGCCTGACTCAAAGAATTCTTGATAACGAGATTTGGGACTATTTTCAATTTCCCGATGGGGATAAATGATCACCCCTTGCCAATTGTTACTAATCTCACTTTGATGAAAATAGAGAAATATTTCACTAAAAAAGCGCGAGTAAAACCGTTCATCTTTTTGAAATTGTACCTCAACAAAGTAAATCGGATCATTCAGGTTATCGGGAAGAAAGACCCCATCTAAACGAAAAGCGAGTTGTTTAACTTCTAGGGAGGAAAATTGATAATGATTGACGGTTTCTGGGGGAAGATTGAGCAAATCAAAGAAACTTTCGGGAAAAGTCTCAAAGAGACGATAGAAAATACTGTCCGTTTTCACTCAATTTTGTCCCTCAATGACTTCTGGTACTTGTTCAATTTCTAAGTCTAAAGCTTGGGCAATTTGTTCTACACTTAATCCTAAGGCTGATAAACGGGGAATAGAGTTTAATTTAGCGGTTAATGCTCCTTCCTCTAAAATATCTTGATAGATGACGGATTCTCTCATAATGTCACTCCGAAGGATTTTTTTAATCGTCTCTCGATTGTAATTCCTCGATTGCGTCGGGGGATAAATCGGTAAATCGGGCGATTTCTGGGATAGGAAAGCCAGCAGATAGCATTTTTAGGGCAATTTGTCGGGCTTTTTCTTCCTTACCTTTTTGTAGTCCCTTTTCCTGGCCTTCCTCTAAAATATCTTGATAGATGACGGATTCTCTCATAATCTCACTCCGAAGGATTTTTTTAATCGTCTCTCGATTTAATACTAACCCGGCGAGAATACTGGTAGCGGCAGCGAGATTGCTTTGCACCTGTTTTTGGGAGATAGTTTCTAGAGAACGGGACACCTGACTTAACACCTGTTCGGGATCATCGGTGTTGCTGAGGATGGCAAAGGGTAATAAACCGGGTTGATGGAAAAATTGTGGCGTATTTTCTTCCCAAAGACGGATGACTTGAAAAGAATGAAAGGTTTCCCCCAGACGGAAAGTATTTTCTTGCACTAGGGGGGAATCACTGCGTCGCAGATAAATTACCACTTGACGCATTGGTTTTTGGGGATGACGACGATAGACGCGAAGGCGATAATCGAGCATTCGGAAGGGAATTTTGGAGTCGGGGTCGGTTTGAAATTCGGTATGGAGAATTAATTCCTCTGACTGCAAAAAAATCAGAGAATCGGCGCGAATGGGGTCTAATTGTAATTCCGTCGGGTCGAGGACGGTTAAGGAGAGGGGAGAACCCAATAACCAAGTGGCTAGATCATCGGAGAAGTTTTCGGCAATAAATTTACAAATATTATCAAACATTGCGAGCGTTCTGCCTTTGTAATTACTACCATCCACATCAATAAATTCAAGATTACTTGCTATAAATTCCTTAACAATTAAGCTAGATAACCCCCCGATAATTAGTAAAATTCTTTGATTTTATGGTAGTCTTTGAACCAAGCTTACGAAATATTATATCACCGATTCAGATAGATCATGATTTGATCCTGTTTTAATTTCACAAACATAATTAAAGGTAGCATGATCGGTCTGAATAACCAACTTTACATCAGCCAATAATTTACCCTATATATAGGGTTTATCTTGAATAGTTTCCTGAAAATTAGGTAAGGATTCCAGACAGGTCAAACATTGATGAAATAGGGGATGTTTGGGCTACATAAGCAATAGAAAGTTACCTTTTCTCTAAAATTAGTAAATATTCTGATTTCATGCCATCAGGATTTTTATTCTTGCGAGATTTGAATAATTGTCTGGTTTTAATTCTATCCTCAAAGACGGTATCAAAAATAAAGCCATTTTCCTGAAAATATTCCCCTAATATTCGCCAAGTTTCTACTTCCACCCCATCCACTTTCGGATTACCCACAAAAATGCAAGCTTTCCCAGCTTGTTTTAATTTTCTGGTGGCATTTTCTAAAGCATTGATAGTGTGACAAAAATAGGAATCGAGTATTTTATGTAAATTCTCTTTCTCTAAAGTCGATCTCACTTGATTTAAGGTTTCGGTTTCGATTAATCTGGTAGCCTGTCGGTAGGGAATTTCTAGCTTAGAGATTTTTTGTACTTCTTTTTCTGTATATCCTAACCAATATAAATCTAGTTTTGCTGTTCTGATATATTCTTGTGCTTGCAGATAGGGGGGGGAACTAATTAAACAATCTAACTCTAGATTTTGATCGATCTCAAAAGTGGCACTATCTACTCCCCCATAAAAAAGCACCTGATTACAATTATGCCAAGTGACGGCAATATATTGATTAACGCTGGTTAAAGTTTCAAAACTCATCTCTTTAATCGTTTGTTTTAATTCCTCTTGCCAATCTCTTTGTAATAGTTCTTGTATATCTGATTTTTTGTATTTCGATTGAAATAATTTTGGTTTCGTATGTTCTGCATAGGAAAACTGTTTACTAACTTTCACTAAAACCGCTTGAATGATCTGGGAATACAAATCAGCTTCTAGATTTTTTTGACCTGCCCACAGTTTCTGCAAAACTGCTAAAATCTCCTCTGGATACCAATAGTTTAAATTTGACCACTGAGGGATAAATTTATCCTCGTTGGCAAAAACTTGTAAGATTTTTTTATCTAACTCTGAGTAACTCAATTGTTCTTGGTGTTCTGTGATCTTAATCGGTATAATATGGTTTAAAAGATAATTCAGGTCAGTTAAAACCGCGTTTCTTTGACAAAGTTTAGCCTCTAAACCCACCGTACCAGAACCAGCAAAAGGATCGATAATCCAATCATCCTTTTTAGTGTAATTATCAAGACAAAATCTCACCACTTGGGGAATAAATTTAGCAGGATAATAATAGATGCCATGGGTTAGATAACTGGTGCTGGTGATTTCTGGTACTAAATCTCGAAAAGAAACTAATCGCGGGGTTCCCCGATTAATTTCTTCTAAATTATTAAAATCGAAAAGTTCTAACTGCATGATTCGGCTATCAATTCTTCCTAGGGTAGGCCAGCCAATTAAAATAAAGATTAAAACCGTAGTCGATCAATATTCTAACTTATCGTCCCTTAACCTAACCGAGAACTCAACTTTTTTACTTTTTACTTTTTACTTTTTACTTAACGTGATATACTGCCAGAGGAAAAAATGACGTTTTAATTAGTCTGCGTGAATAGCCAATCCTCGACGATCATAGAACAGGTTAGAGTCCTTGACCCCCTGACACAAACCGATCGCATTGCCGATGTCTGGATTGAGGAGGGGGTAATTAAAGCGATCGAATCTCAGCTTCCCCCAAGAGAAAATAGTAACTATATTTCTGGTCAAAACTGTATTTTTGCCCCCGGATTAGTCGATCTCTACAGTCATTCTGGGGAACCCGGCCACGAGGACAGAGAAACCCTCGCATCTCTGATCCAAGCTGCCACGGCCGGAGGCTGCACCCGGGTGGCAATTCTCCCCAATACTCTCCCCCCCCTCGATCACCCCGCAATCATTAGCACATTACAGCAAAAAAGTCAAGGGTTTTTTGACTCAAAATCGACTCGTCTGCATTTTTGGGCAAGTCTCACACTAGGAAGACAAGGGCAAAAAATGACCGAATTAGCTGATTTAATGCCTGTAGCGGTGGGTTTTACCGATAATCGCGGACTGGAAGATTTGGGACTGTTGCGGCACTTATTGGAATACCTAAAACCCTTCGGTAAAAATATCGCCCTTTCCCCCGTAAATCAGCAATTAAAGGGTAATGGAGTCATGCGTGAGGGAGAAACCTCGATTCGCTTCGGTTTACCGGGGGATCCTGCTATTTCCGAAACCACTGCTTTAGCCACAATTTTAGAAATCGTCGGCGAAATTAATACACCTGTTCACCTAATGCGAATTTCTACCCGTCGAGGAGTGGAATTAATTCGCGAGGCAAAAATGCGGGGATTGCCGATAACCGCTAGTGTGACGTGGTTGCATCTGCTCTTAAATACAGGATCGATCGCCAGCTATCATCCCAGTTTACACCTCGCTCCACCCTTGGGCAACGAAAGCGATCGCAAGGCGTTAATTGCGGCAATTAAGGAGGGAATTATCGATGCAATCGCGATCGATCATCGTCCCTATACCTACGAAGAAAAAACCGTCTCTTTTGCAGAAGCACCCCCCGGCGCGATCGGGTTAGAATTAGCTTTACCGCTACTCTGGGAAAAATTAGTAATAACTGGGCAATTATCAGCTTTACAATTGTGGCAAGCGCTTAGTCTCAATCCCTGTCATTGTTTACAACAAAAACCGGCATCTCTCAACCCCGGTAATCCCGCAGAAGCAATTCTTTTTCATCCCCAAGCAAGCTGGAAAGTAACGGCAAATAATCTTCACTCCCTCAGTCATAATACTTTCTGGTTAAATCAAACAATTACGGGAAAAGTCTTAGAAATGTGGAATTTTTAAAGGGTGGCCAATTTCTATCTTGAGACTCTCCTAGTTTTTTGGATAATGATCAGCTAGAATTCTAGAGAAAACTAGAGTAATATCATGGAAAAAGAACTGGTATCGGAAAAGCGCGGTTATCTACTTCGCACGGTGGCAGAAGCTAAAGAAATTGTCCTTAATTGGTTGCGAGAAATAAATTTAGTTAATGCGATTAAATTAGGTTTACCAGAAGTGGATGACAGATATCATATTTGGCGAGTTCCTCTATGTAATGACCAGAAAAAAACCGTTGGGGAAGTGGTGATCGATGCCTACACCACCGAAATTTTAGCCGATAGGACAACCCGGACTGAAATTATTATCGCTCGTCTGTTAAAACAGGATGAATCTAAATTAGAAACCCGCAAGAAAACCAAAAAAGAATACAAGCTTTCTTCTCTGAGAAATACGATCGGATTTGGTGATTGTAGTGAACTTTTGGAGGAAATGCCCGCAGAAAGTGTTGATTTAATCTTTACCTCACCACCCTATTTTAATGCTCGCCCAGAATATTCGGAATTTGAAGAATACGAAACCTATCTATTGAAGCTGCGACAGGTGATCAGAAAATGTCATCGAGTTTTGAGTGAAGGACGTTTTTTTGTCATTAATATTTCTCCCGTGCTGTTGCGTCGTGCTTCCCGTAATCAAGCTTCTAAACGTATTGCTGTCCCCTTTGATTTACATCGAATTTTTGTTGAGGAAGGTTACGATTTTATTGATGATATTATTTGGCTAAAACCAGAGGGAGCAGGGTGGGCAACTGGTAGAGGCCGCAGATTTGCCGCCGATCGCAATCCTCTCCAATACAAAACTGTGCCAGTGACTGAATACGTTTTAGTCTATCGTAAACACACGGATCTACTCATCGATTGGCATATTCGTAATCATCCCGATCAAGAAGTAGTAAAAGCCTCAAAAATTGCCGATGGTTATGAACGCACTAATGTCTGGAAAATTAACCCAGTCACTAACTCAAAACATCCCGCCGCTTTTCCCGTAGAATTGGCAGAAAAAGTGATTACCTATTACTCTTTTAAAGGTGATGTGGTTTTAGATCCCTTTGCTGGTTCAGGAACCGTGGGACTAGCGGCCGCTTCTTTAGATAGACGTTTTGTTTTATTCGAGAGTAATTTTAATTATATTGAACTGATACGAAAGCTAATTACTGAAGGCAATCAGACTGATTTAGACTCAGTTATTTGGCTTAATTGTCCGTTAGAAAACTAACAATGAGCGAGGTAAACACCATGACAGCCAGTAAAAGTCACGCTTATTTTACTCCAAAAGACTATCTGGAAATAGAGAAAATTAGTCCCATTAAACATGAATATATACAAGGGCAAATCTTGGCGATGGCGGGGGCCAGTAAAGCCCATGTTATCATCACAGGTAATCTTTCAGCCCAATTAATTAATCATTTACGGGGTAGTGGTTGTCTTGCCTACGCTACCGATATGAAAGTGCGTCTCCCTAGCTTAAATATCTTCTATTATCCCGATTTTGCCATTACTTGTGACGAACGGGATCGAGTTTCCCAGGAAGATTTTATCCTGCATCCGCGAGTGATTATCGAGGTTTTATCCGACTCCACAGCAGCCTTTGATAGAGGCGATAAATTTGCCAATTATCAAACTATCCCTGAATTAGAGGAATATCTACTTATCGAGCAAAAACAAGTCCTAATCGAACAATATCAACGTCAATCTAATAACCTCTGGATTCCCCATATTTATCAAGCGGGAGATTTAATCACTATTAACTGTATTAACTTTTCTTGTCCGATAGAAATTCTTTATCAAAACCTAGAAATTCTTAGCTAGAATCTTGGCCGTAAAAATAGTCAAATGGGGTCAGGTATTAGGAGAAATTTCCCCTATTTCCTAACCCCCCAACAACTTAGATAATTAACCCCGTTGTCGAGTATTAATCACCTCACCGGCTGCATTAACTAACTCTAGCTGTAGCGGCATTTGTCCCATAGCGTGAGTGGAACAACTTAAACAGGGATCATAGCAACGAATACCCGCTTCCACCCGGTTTAACATCGCTTCGGGAATTTCGCCACCATGGATATAATGTTGGGCGATTTGTTTCACCGTTTGATTCATGGCCAAATTATTATTACCCGTGGCAATAATTAAATTCACCGTTTCAATCAAACCATTTTCATCCACTTTATAATCATGGAATAAAGTACCCCGGGGCGCTTCACTAACTCCCACCCCTTGCAGATTATTAATTCCTGCTTCGGCGCGGCAGCGTGGAGAAACTATATCGGGATCGTCGATTAAAAGTTCGATACGCTCTAAACAGCCTAAAATCTCCACTAATCGGGCATAATGATAGTAAAAAGAAGAGGTTGCTACACCACCGACCCGATGGCGATATTCCCGTAACTCGATATCCGCTCCCTCCGTGCCAAAATGGGAACAAACATTTAAGCGCGCCAGCGGACCAACCCGATAGATACCGTTGGGATAACCGAGGGGTTTATAGTAGGGAAACTTTAAATAAGACCATTTTTCTACTGATTCGCCGATATAATCGCGATAATTGTCTTCGCTCAGGTTATCGGCCACGATATTGCCTTGACTATCGGTAAAACGAATATGACCGCCGTAGTGTTCCCACTCGTCCCGTTTACCGACCAGTCCCATAAACAGGGAAGGGAAATTCCCAAAAGCGGCGATTTCTGTGGTTAAATTGTCTAGAAGTCCTTTAAACAGGTTTAAGGCCGTGTAAAGAGTCGCTTTAGACTCCGGCAGTCGTTCTTTAATCCATTGTCGCCCTTCTTCGCTCAGGGGAGAACGCACACCTCCCGGGACGGACCAAGCGGGGTGAATTTTTTTTGCTCCCAAAAGTTCAATAACTTTCTGTCCAAATTGACGTAAACGGATGCCCGCTCGCGCTAGGTCGGGATCGGCCGCGATTAAACCGAAAATATTCCGTTTAGCGGCGTCACTTTCCCAACCAAGCAGAAAATCGGGACTGCTAAGATGGAAAAAGCTTAAAGCATGGGATTGGGTTAACTGTCCCAAATTCATCAAGCGCCGCAGTTTTTCACCCGCGGGGGGGATTTGCACCGCTAGAATTTTATCGCCAGTTTTGGCGGCACAAAGTAGGTGACTAACGGGGCAAATGCCGCAAATTCGGGCAGTAATTCCCGCCATCTCCCACATCGGCCGTCCCTCGCAGAATTTCTCGAAACCGCGATACTCGACCACATGAAAACGCACGTCATCCACTTCCCCCCCATCGTCAAGGAAAATCGAGATCTTGGCATGGCCTTCGATCCGGGTGACGGGATCGATAACGACGGTTTTAGTCATAGTAAGTCCTCATTGTTCAGGAGTTTCACAGAACGGCATTGTGGAGATTGCGATCGAGCTTGGTTTCAACGATAATTTATCCCGATCTCCGCCCTGCTGTCTCTATGATAGTTATTACCCCCCTAGCAATCCTAATTTTTTTGACAATTTTTTCCGATTCTCAATCGGAAAAAAAATTAAAATTTTGTAGCAAATACTACAGAAAATAGTTCGGAAATCCGCAATGATTACATCTCGCTTTGCTGGTGTTGATCGGTCATTATATATATAGAAGTCGGTTCTCGGCTGTCAGTCTTCCTCTCAAAGCTGAGGGTGAAAGGGTCGGAAGTCAGCCAAATTGTTTATGACTAATCGGGAAAACCGCCTTTTTGTCTTGTAATCTTACCTAACAGTATCAGCGGCACTGCCGAGGATTCAGGAAAAAGCGACCCAAAAACAAGCGATTGTAGTTGATAGTCCTACACTATAATACTTTTGTTCTGGATGTTGAGAAAAAAGCATAAACTTAACATCATACCAAAGAATGAATTAACTTTGAACCTTTAGGGGATTGCCCGCGTCTAAAAGCGCAGGATACAATCAAAGAAATTCCGATCAAACTCATACCGACTTCAGATAAGCCAGACTCACCCGCGAGTCGGAATAGTAACAGACTTTTTCTGTGTCAAGGAGTCACCACCAAACCAATGCCCACCGCAAAAACCAACCAAACTCAATCACAGCCCACCCTCAATGCCGATATGGTGCGTACCTATCTGCACGAAATTGGGCGAGTTCCCCTCCTAACTCACGAACAAGAAATTATTTACGGCAAACAAGTCCAACGGATGATGAGCCTGTTAGAAGCGAAAGAAGCACTATCGAAGCAATTAGGACGGGAACCAGATCGCTTGGAGTGGGCGGATTCGGTGAATTTAAGCGAAAATGAACTGGATCGAGCCTTGAAAACCGGCGATCGAGCTAAACGGAAAATGATTGAAGCTAACCTCCGCTTGGTGGTTGCGATCGCCAAAAAATATCAAAAGCGGAACATGGAATTCCTAGATCTAATTCAAGAGGGTAGTCTGGGATTAGAAAGAGGTGTAGAGAAATTTGATCCCACCAAAGGTTATAAATTTTCTACCTATGCCTACTGGTGGATTCGACAAGCGATTACCCGTGCGATCGCTCAACAGGCCCGCACCATTCGTTTACCCATCCATATCACCGAAAAACTGAATAAAATCAAAAGAACCCAGCGCGAACTC
Source organism: Microcystis flos-aquae FACHB-1344 (assembly GCF_014698375.1). Lineage (NCBI taxonomy): Bacteria > Bacillati > Cyanobacteriota > Cyanophyceae > Chroococcales > Microcystaceae > Microcystis > Microcystis flos-aquae. The sequence continues at coordinate 25,689 of NZ_JACJSW010000216.1, forward strand.
GCCCAAAAACTGGGAAGAAGTGCCACTCCTGCCGAGATTGCCCTGGAATTAGAGCTAGAACCCGCTCAAATCCGCGAATATCTCAGTATGGCTCGTCAACCCATCTCCCTTGATGTGCGCGTCGGCGATAACCAAGATACGGAATTGTCGGAATTATTAGAAGATAGCGGAGTTTCTCCCGATACCTTCATCACCCAAGAATTATTACGGCAAGACTTAGCCAATCTCCTGGCCGAATTAACTCCCCAACAACGGGAAGTAATTACTCTCCGTTTCGGTTTAACCGATGGCAAAGAGTTATCCCTAGCCAAAATCGGTCAGAGAATGAACATCAGTCGGGAACGGGTGCGACAATTAGAACACCAGGCCCTGGCTCATTTACGCCGTCGCCGGGCCAACGTCAAGGAATATATTGTCGCTAGTTAGTAAAATTAGCAAATAACCAAGAAGGAGAGCTTGCGCTCTCTTTTTGGCTCTTCTCTACTTTGTGTGATAAGCACTGATTATCATTCGTAGGAGTCTTGCTAGGCAAGGCTTTGAAGACTATATTTCTATAAAATTATCCCTATTCTTCTTCCCTCCACACAGAAACCAGAAGAGCCTCTTTTTTTTGGGTTTAATTAATATAGAATCCCGATTAGTTTTCACCTGTGGCAGTTCCGTCATGACTAGATCGACAGAAACAGCGACCCCAACACTATACGAAGAAGATTTTTATCTCTGGCTAAAAACCACGGCAGAACAATTAAAAAAAGGCAAATTTGCCGAGGTGGATTTAGATAACTTAATTGAGGAGATTGAATCGATGGGGAGAAGTGAAAGACACGCGCTCAAAAGTCTTTTAACTCGTCTCCTAGAACATTTACTCAAATTAACTTACTGGCAATCGGAAAGAGACCGGAATGGCAATCATGGTCATGGAGAAATCAATAATTTTCGGGCAGAAATTCAAGATTTACTGGAGGATAGCCCTAGTTTAAAGCCCTATCTTCGGGAGATTTTTGAGCCATCCTACCATACAGCTTTAGAGACCGTCCGGAAAAAAATGGGTTTATCCCCCGGCGGTTTACCGAGTCAGATAATTTTTAATCTCGAACAGGTGTTAGATAATCAATGGCTGCCGATCGATTGGGAATAAACTATTGACTGTCTAAATCACTCCTTAAATCGCTAAACAGTCATCAGTGAACTGAAAACTCAAATCTGATAACTGATAACTGATAACTGATCTGGTTTTATTCAAGCAACTTCTTCAGTAGAGCATCCACTTCCTGGAGGCCAGATTGATTATTTTTCTGCACATAAACCGCTCGCGCTTGCTTAAAAGCTTCCGCAGCCTCTGTTTTTCGTCCCCGGCCCGCGTAGGCCCGACCGAGATTAAGATAGACATCGGCGTTATTGGGGGCGATTTCGGCCAAATCTTGATAGGCGATAATTGCTGCAAGATAATCTTTTCTGGCCAGATGGATGCGACCGATTCCCGCTTGTGCTTCCAAAGATTGGGGTTGCAGGAAAACAGCCCGACGATAAAAGGGGAGAGCCTCGTCAAAACGCTCTTGTTTTTCGAGTAAAATACCTATTTTTAGCTGAATTAAAAAATTTCCTGCACTTTGTCGCTCTATTTCCTTTAAAATTTGGGTTCCGCCATTTAAATCGCCCTGTTTGAGCAAAAGGCTGGCCAGTTGCAATCTTAATTCACTATTGTTAGGGAATCTTTGCAGGGATTTTTGGAGAAAATCGAGGGCTTCGCTGCTTTTATTCTGTTCGATCAAGGCTTTACCCATGATTTCGTGGGCTTGCTGATTATTGGGGTCGAGAGCTAAAACCCATTGGTAAACTTCGCCCGCTTTAGCATAGTTTTTTTGGCGTAATAACACCACCCCTAAACCGAGGTAGTGTTGGACGTTTTTCGGTTCTATTTGGATAGCGTAGTAGTAAGCGGTGGATGCATTGTCATAATCACCGATATTAGCCAAACTATAACCGAGAGCATGGAAAAAGTCGGGATTACTCGGATCGAGACTTAAAGCTTTTTGGTATGCTTGGGCGGCGGCGTTATAATCCCCTTGCCGCGTTTGTAAAAAGCCGATCCCGGAGAAAATTTTGGCATTATTGCCATCAAGGGCGGCAGCCCGCTCGTAAATGGCTATAGCTTCCCCATAATTGCCATTTTTGACCAATTGCCGCGCTTGACGCAGTAGTTCGTTAACCTGTGAATCCTTGCTCACGATTGCCCCTGCGGGATTATCGGCGATCGCAATTGAGGCAGAGAAACAGCCCCCCGCGAGAAGACCGACGAGCAAGATTAAACGGGTAAATTGTTTCATCGCTTTACCTTTGTTAACGATTCTTAATTAAAGTTTATTGTAAATGGTATTGACAAAAATCAACTATTCTGCATCACCCTTGGGCGAGATTATTGCGGGCTTCTTGGGCGACTTGGGCGCTTTTGTCGCCGGTTAACTGGGTCAAAACAGCGATCGCATCTTGCCCCCCTAAGCGGCCTAAAGCTTGAGCGAGACGATAGCGCAGTTGCCAGTCATCATCATTAGCCAAGGGAACAAGTAAAGAGACGGCGCGAGGGTCGCCTAGTTCCCCAAAAGCGCTAACGGCGGCCGTTTTTACCAATTCATTATCGGAGTTAAGGGCGATTTCCAGCAGTTCAAAGCCCCGGGGTTCCCCCAATTCGCCCAAAGCTGCCACAATGCTAAATTGAATTAACCAGTCGCAGGATTGTTGATAGACGGCCACCAGATCATCGTAGGCTGCCGTTAATTTTAACCCCCCGATCGCATCGGCCGCGGCCGCTTTTACGTCTGCTTCCGGATCATGCAACAAGCGATCGCGTAGAATAGTTAAGGCCAGATCAAGATTCTGACGACCGAGGATATCTAGCTGACTTACCGCCGAATAACGCACTCTAGCGTTACTATCCTTAATTAAAGGCTGTAACATCTCGAAGGCGATTTCTGGGGCTAAATAACGCAGTTGATTAACTCCCGATAAGCGATCGCCATAATCATCGGAATCGAGCAGCCGTTGCACGGATTCAGGGGAATAATTCATAATTTGATGACACCCTTAACAATTGGACTGGTATTAATTGTCCCATGAATAGTTATCGACTCCTGACTATTTTGATCATGTTTAGTTCCCCGGTTTTTTGGGGCTGTAGTCCTCCCTCTCCCCTTAAAAAAGAACCTACGGCCGAGATGATCGTTTCTCCTTCTCCCAGTCCGATTATTTCCGCATCAGACATTAAAGCTGCTAATCGTTATCGTCAATTGGGATTACAGTATCGTCAACAGGGAGACTTTATCAAAAGTATTGAAGCTTTCAAAAAATCGGTACAGTTAAACCCCAATCATCTAGACGGGAGAGTAATTTTAGGCTGGACACAACACCTAGCTAAACAACCTTTAGCGGCACAAATAACCCTCGAAGAAACGATTAAAATTGCTCCCGATCATGTGGCTGCTTATAATGCTTTGGGTATTGTTTATCTTGTCGGTGGTCATCTTGACAAGGCCGTGGTTACTCATACTAAAGCCGCTAATTTAAAACCCGATAATGAAATTGCCTACTATAATTTATCCCTCGCCTATCATCGCTTAAAAGATTTTAATTCAGCTATTACTAACGCTGAAAAAGCAGTTAAATTAGAGCCGAATAATCCCCATCCTCTTGTGGCTTTGGCAATGATTTATTTAGATCAAGGTGATAGTAAAAAAGCGCGGGATACCTACAAAAAGGCTAGGGATTTAGACGGTCGTTATCGACAAAAATGGTTTCTGGCACACCTGAAGGAAGCTGGTTTTAGTCAGGAGCAAATTAAATTAGTCGAAAAGTTACTATCTGGTTAGATTGAAAAATTATTATTTCCCCTTAGGATGCCTGTCGATGTCCCAGTTTTAGGAAAATAGTTTCTAAATCTTCGCGGCAAGTATAAAACTCGCTTAAGGTCAGGCCAGAAACGACTAAAGATTTCAACAATTCGGCACTATCTTCTAGGGTTCCCGTAAATTTAACCCGGAGAGTATTAGTATGAATAATTCTTTGCCAACTTTCCACAAAAACACATTGTTTAAGAGCAGTTTCTAAGGCTTCTAAATTGCCTAGAGTCGTAATCTGCAAGTATTGACCAGCTAGACGTTGATTTAATTCTTGTAAAGAGGTACTTTCCACTAGATAACCTAATTCCATGATGCCCACAGAACTACAAAGTTCGGCCAAATCACTAAGGACATGGGAGGAAATTAAAATCGTCATACCTGCCGATTGTAAGACTTTAATAATCTCACGAAATTGTAGGCGAGCGATCGGGTCTAATCCAGAAACTGGTTCATCGAGAAGTAAAATTAAAGGTTCATGAATAATCGTTCGGGCTAAACTTAAACGTTGTTTCATCCCCCGGGACAAAGTAGCGATCGAATTATGGCTTTTACCGGTTAATTGTACCAGTTCTAGAACCTCATAAATGCGGCGATGACGTTGGGAGCGAGGGATATGATAAAGACGGGCAAAATAATCCAGATAATTCCAGACATTTAGGTCATCGTAGAGGGGAAAATTATCGGGTAGATAACCTAAGTTTTTTTTGAGACGGGGATTACTCTCATCTCTTAAAAGACGTTCTCCGTGCAGATATATTTCTCCCGTTGTCGGTTCTTCCGCTGCCGCTAACATCCTAATTAAAGTGGTTTTTCCCGCTCCATTTGGACCGATTAACCCGTAAACTTCCCCCGCTTCAATCTGTAAATCCACTTGATTAACAGCCCCATGGCGGTCAAATTGTTTGGTTAAACCAACGGTAGCAATGGCTAATTCGGGTGTGTTCATAAAGTTTTAGTAGTGGGATTGCTGACAAACTGGCCACCACATTCTTAACATTAACGTTTGGGTTTCCCGTTATCAATAGAACCACTCTTGATGGTATGGTGAGAACCACAACTAGGACAAGGCAATACAGGCGAAGAGGTGATTTTGTTCTGTGTTAGACTGATATTTGAGTAAGTCTAACACGAACCACAAAAAGATATTGATCAGAAAACTGATCATCAAGCTAGATGTTTAAAGACTGATTGGGTTCCAATTATTTTTTTTTGTTAATGAATATTTTACACAGTTCATACCAGATAAGCAAGAGGGCTACGCCACTACCACCAAATCCTTACCTTGCGCTATTTTACCCCCGAAGGTGAATTGGTTCCCACTCCCGCAGAAGCGGCAGGCAAGGCAGGAAATCAAGTCCAACAGGAAAGGCAGAAAGCCGCAAAATTAGCGGCTAAATTGCGGGAATTGGGCATAAATCCCCGATAAAATTGCTAATTATCCGATGATTTCTGGATTTAATACGATGTATAGACGAGAATTACTGCAATTTATTGGCTCTCACGCTCTTTTTGGGGCTATTAATCCAGAATTTGCTTGGAATTATCAAAATATTGACCATTGGGGCGAATTATCAAGGAATTATCGCCTCTGCACCACGGGAAAGCAACAAACACCGATCGATCTGAGTATAGTGACTGAAAAAGAGCTATACCACCCCACCTTTAATTATCGTCCTGTACCCCTAAAAATTCGCCATAACGGTCGTACAATCTTGGTTCAGACCGAAAAAGGTGGAAACATGAGTTTTCACGGCGAAAACTGGGATTTATTGCAGTTTCATTTTCATCACCCCAGCGAACATCAGATTAAAGGTCAGTCTTTCCCTCTAGAAATTCATTTAGTGCATCGAAATGGGAGAGGAAATTTAGCAGTTGTGGGTATCTTAGCCGAAATTGGCGCAAATAATCCCTATTTACCAACCATTTGGGCTTATTTGCCCCAAGAACCTTCTCCTGAAATGATTATCCCCGATACTTGGGTCAATCCCGGGCTTTTACTGCCAGAAAATAGCGATTTTTATGAATATCGGGGGTCTTTGTCCACTCCCCCCTGTAGCGAGGATGTTCTCTGGTTAGTCTGGCAAAATGCGATCAAAATTTCTCCCCAACAACTGCAACAATTGGCTGAGATTTTTCCGAGTAATGCGAGGAATATTCAACCCTTAAACGGGCGCTCGATCCTGCATTCCTAGCCGAAATTGTCGGCATTTTGGCTAATTTAGATAATTTTATTAACTTTTAGACCAACAATGGTAAATAACTCAGGAATGCGCTCAATAACTAAAGCTTCGGTGGCTGTCCAGTCACTTTCCTTAGTGGCTAAAACCCCAATAACACTCAGAGGAACCTGTAGAAATAGGTGACTTAAGAGGAGAGCGATCGCAGCGATTACTAAACCTAAAAGCCGCCATTGGGGAAGATAGGCGGCCACGGCAGCCGCTAGAGGGGCAAAATTATAGATTGGCCAAGCGATGAGAATTAGAAGGACGACTCCCAAAAGAGTAAGAAGACGATGGCGAGGACGTTTAAAAAGAGAGAGAATTTTTAACTGTTCGGGGGTGAGTTGACTCGGTTTGAGAGCGACCAACAAAAGACTAAAGATATCAAAAGGTTTTGTCCACTGCATCCAAAAGACGGGTAGGATAGCGATCGCTCCTAGAAATAGCCATTCTAGCCAAAGAAAAGGCAAGGGATCGCCCACAGCTAAACCAATCCAAGCGATTTGTAAAAAGATTGGCACAGCCGCTAACCCTGCCAGATGAATCCACAAAAAAGGTTCTGATTTCATAGGGGGAAGTGGGGAGATGGGGGAGCAGGGGAGTGGGGGAGTGGGGGAATTATGAATTATGAAGTGGGGAGATGGGGAGTGGGGGAGTGGGGGAAAAAAAAGCGGCCTCCTGACTCCTGACTCCCGACTCCTGACTCCCGACTCCCGACGGTTCAAGTCTAATTAACTGGATAAAGTGCGGCGTTTCATGACCATTTCGTAGGCTTCGATAATGTCGCCTTCTTTCCAGTCATTGAATTTAGAAACACCGACACCGCACTCGAAACCGGTGGCCACTTCCCGGGCATCTTCCTTCATCCGTTTGAGGGAATCGAGAACTCCCTGATAAACAATTTCCTTGCCGCGACGCACGCGCAGGAAGCGGTTCCGCACCAGTTTACCAGATTGGACATAACAGCCCGCCACGGCTCCCCGGCCGACGGTGAAGACGGCACGCACTTCGGCAAAACCGAGGTGTTCTTCCACTTCTTCGGGGTCGAGAAGACCTTCCATCGCCCCTTGAATATCATCGAGAAGCTTGTAGATGATATTGTAATCGCGGATATCGACCCCTTCCCGATCGGCGGATGCGCGCGCACCACTGGCAAGGGTGGTATTAAAGCCCACCACCACCGCACCACTAGCGGCGGCCAGATCCACATCGGTTTCGGTGATTTCCCCCGGAGAGGCGAGGAGAACGCGAATCTGCACTTCGTTTTGGGGTAACTGTTTGAGCGCACCGAGGATGGCCTCGACGGAACCTTGCACATCTGCCTTGAGGATGAGATTAAGTTCCTTGAGTTGTCCTTCTTGAGCTTGGATAGAGAGGGTGCTAAGGCTAACGCGACGGGAGGAGAGGGCCTGTTGTAAACGGGTGTTGCGTCGTTCGATCGCCCGTTGATCAGCGATTGATCGGGCCTCTTTTTCACTTTCATAGACATCGAATTCATCGCCAGCGGCCGGCACATCACTGAGACCGAGGATTTCCACGGCGAAGGAGGGGGTGGCCGCTTCGACTTTTTGACCGCGATCATCGATCATGGCCCGAATTTTACCGAAAACGGAACCGGCGACGATGCTATCACCGACCCGGAGAGTGCCATTCTGGACGAGCAGGGTAGCCACGGGGCCTTTGGTGCGATCGAGGTTAGCTTCGATGACGGTTCCCTTCGCCAAGCGATCGGGGTTAGCGACCAATTCCTCCACTTCTGCCACCAAGAGGATCATTTCCAGCAGATTATCGAGATTTTCACCCCGCAGGGCGCTAACGGGAACCATGATCGTCTCACCGCCCCAATCTTCGGCCACCAGTCCCTGTTCGGTCAATTCCTGTTTAATCCGGTCGGGGTTAGCTGAAGGTTTATCGACTTTGTTAATCGCCACCACGATGGGGACTTCGGCAGCCCTGGCGTGACTGATTGCCTCTTTCGTTTGGGGTTGTACGCCGTCATCGGCGGCTACCACCAGCACGGCTATATCGGTGACTCTCGCCCCGCGGGCGCGCATAGCGGTAAAAGCTTCGTGGCCGGGGGTATCCAAAAAGACAATCTGTTCCGGTTTGCCGTTATGTTCCACATCGACGTGGTAAGCACCGATGTGCTGGGTGATGCCGCCTGCTTCCCCCTGGGCGACTTTGGTTTTGCGGATCGAGTCGAGGAGGGTGGTTTTACCGTGGTCAACGTGACCCATAATGGTGACGACGGGGGGACGACGCTGGAGACTTTCCCAGTCGGAGACATCGATCATTTCCGTGGTTTTGATCGCCGCCGACTGGGTGCTGGGGGTTTCCACGGCGATCTCGAAGTCCCTGGCGATCATTTCGATCGTGTCCACGTCGAGAGTTTGGGTGATATTAACCGCCATCCCTTTAAAAAATAGGGTTCTGATGATCTCAGTTTCGGGGACTTTCATCAATTCCGAGAGGTCGCGCACGGTGAGACTGCCGGTGACGACGATGCTTTCCGGGCGTTTTTCCTCTTGGGGTTCTTGGCGCTCGCTTTTCGGTCCGCCAGTGTGGGCGGTTGGTTTACTGGGCCGCTTAACTTTGACTGCTGTTAGAGTGCCAGGGGTGGCAGCCTTAGCGGTGGGCGGTTTGGGGGGACGAGCGGTGGAGAGGGTAAAACTGGGGGTATTAATTAACCCGGACAGTTCCGATTCTAGATCATCGTCATCTTCAAAGAGCGCTTGGGTGCGGCGTTTGTTTTTGCCGGCAGTTTTGGCGGTTTTGGCCGCTTTTTTTTCTTCCTCTTCTTCTTCTTCCCAGCTAGATTTTTTGGCCATGCGAGGGGGCATGGTGGGTCGTTTGAGTTTTTTGGGCCCGTCTGCTCCGAGCAATCCGGTATCTGTATCGATTTCTGTGCCATCAACACCAGATTTCTTGGTGGTATCGGTTTCCTCCTCGCTGGTAGCCGAGATTTTAGCGGGTAACCCGGGGCGAACCGGGCGCTTCAACTCCACCGTCTCCCGCACTTCCCTAGCTGGTTCCGCCAGTTTCGGGCTTTTTCCGTCGGGTTTGCGGTTGAGGGTCGGTTTTTCTGGTTTAGCCAAGCCTACCCTACGCTCAGGACTAGGGGCGTTTTCGCTCTCGCCGCGCTCGCGTTTTTCTCCCCGGCTCCTGTCGTTACTGCCAGGAGCATTTTTAGATCGGGGTTCTGGCCGGCCCGAGGCAGTTTCAGGGCGTGGTTTCGGGGTGAGGGAAGGTCGATTAGGTGGGGCGATTAAGGTGGGGGATGCTTCTGGCACTAGCGGGGTTTCGGTCGGGGTTTCTTTAACACTGGGGCTATGAGATAGCATCTCTGCTGCAGTGGCGGGAGTTTTTTCGGCCGCCTCGTCGCGCCCTGGGGGAGCAACGAGGGGTTTAACCGGGGGACGGGGGGGACTGATTAAAGTCGGTTTGGCCGAGGAACCGGCTTGACCGGGATAGCTTTCCCTTTCTTCGCCGGTTTCGGGGCGGTTGTGTTTATGCAGGGCTAAAATCTTTTGTTTTTTTTCTTCGGCAGGACTAGCCGATTCTCGCTGACCCGTGCTATTTTTACTGGTACTCGAGGCAAATCCCTTCGCAGCGATCGCTTTGATGCGTTGGGCATCCTCTTCGCTGATCGTGCTACTGTGGCTCTTGTACTCGATGTTCAACTGGTCACAGATGTCCAAAATGTCTTTGTTGTCTAGATTCAATTCTTTTGATAAATCGTAAATTCTGACTTTCGTGTTACTCATCCATTATCCCCCGGCTAAAGTGTTAGTGATCCTATAAGTTGGCTGATTTTTTGATCCTGTCAGGACTGTCCCATTTCCATGCTAACGATTTTGTGGCTATGATCCTCAATTTTAATCCTGATTTGGACGACCTTGCCAGGCAGTCCCGAGTCGCTCTTGCAAGGATTCATAGAGCGTTTCGGGAATATTGGCTTTTAGGGCGCGTCCGAGACGATTTTTTTGTCGGGCTAGTTGCAGGCAGTTGGGCTGTGGACAGATATAGGCTGATCTTCCCATGCCTTGATCTAATTGTATCTGTCCGGACGGGTGTAGTCGGACAATTCGCCAAAAGGATTCTTTCGGGGCGAAGAGACGGCAGCTAATACAGCGTCGATAATTGACGAAGGTGTTCATTCTCGGTCTAAATCATGGGATTCTGGGTCTGTTTCAGCGGTTTTTACCTCTTGTTCGCCTTTATAGAGGGCTATATCCTTAATATCGATTTTCCAGCCCGTCAGACGGGCGGCTAGACGCACGTTCTGCCCTTCTTTGCCAATCGCTAAACTCAATTGATCCTGTGCCACCAGTACCAGTGCTTGTCTTTCTTCGGCATTAGTGAACAAAACTTGGTCGATACGGGCAGGACTAAGGGCATTGGCGATGTAGGTGGCGGGGTCTGGAGACCAACGAATCACGTCGATTTTTTCGCCCCGCAATTCGTTAACCACGGCTTGAATCCGCGAACCTCTGGCCCCAATACAGGCCCCAACCGGATCCACGTCTCTTTCTAGGGTATCGACGGCGATTTTTGTCCGCGAACCAACGTGACGGGAGGGGGGATTGGCTTCCCGGGCGACGGCGACAATACGCACGATTTCCTCCTCGATTTCGGGAACTTCGTTGGCGAACAGATATACTACCAAACCCGCCGCCGCTCTGGAAACGATTAATTGCGGGCCGCGGTGAGAACCTTCCAGAACTTTTTTGAGCAGAACTTTAAAGGTGGCGTTAGCGCGATAGTTATCGTTGGGCAGCTGTTCCCGTTTGGGTAGTTCTGCTTCCACTTCCGGTTGACCGTAGGTACTTTGTACCATGACAATAGCGGCCTGTCTTTCAAAACGGACGACCCGGGCCTGTAAAACGGTTCCTTCCAGCTCTTGGAACTCCTCTTGAATCATTTTGCGTTGGTTATCCCGCAGTTTTTGCAGTAAAACCTGTTTAGTTTGAATCGCCGCCATGCGACCAAATTCTTTTTGGTCGGGGGTGACATCAAGAACTACTTCATCCCCTAACTGGGCCTCATCGGCCACTTCTTGCACTTCTTTGAGACCGATGTGATGGTCGGGATTGGTCACTTCTTCGACAATAGTTTTAGTAGAAAGGATGCGAAAGCCTTCTTCTTCTACGTCTAATTCCACATCAAAGTTATTGAAATAATCTTCATGGAATTGAGCAGCTTTTTCTAAACTTTGAGCGCGTCGATAACGTTCATACCCCTTGAGAAGTGCTTCACGCAAGGCTTCTTGTACGGCATTTTTGGGCAGATTATGTCGTTGGCTAATTTCTTCGAGCATTATTTTTAAACCAGGCAAATTAACAGTAGCCATAATTATTTTTTCTCCTTACTTTTGAGTGATTAGTTTTTTAGCCATTAGCTTTGTATCAGTTATCAGATGTAAGTTATCAGATGTAAGTTATCAGATGTAAGTTTTAAGTTAATTAGTTAGTTATTTATTTATCTTCATCTTTATCTTTATCTTCATCCCTGATCACTGATTACTGATTACTGATTACTGTTTACTGATTACTGATTATTGCGCTGCTCATCTAAACGGACGCTGATGACGGTAGTGCGATCGATGGTCAGGGATCGACCTTTTTGGTTAAGATAAATAGATTGCTCATCTCTACCTTGCAGTTTTCCGCGCCATTCTTGTGGTTTTCCTTGGCTATCCTGGCCAGTAACGATGACGGGAAAACCTTTAAAAGACTGAAATTCGCGCTCACTGCTCAGTTGTCGAGAAATGCCGGGGCTAGATATTTCTAAAACGTAGGCCCCGGGTAAGATTTCTTGACTGTCGAGGGCGGTTTCTAAGGCCCGACTCATCTGCTCACAGTCCTCTAAACCAGTATCCCCCCCCAGATTGCGAATATCGACGCGCAGGACGGGAGGCCTTTTATTGGTTTGGAAAACGATATCGACCACTTCTAGCCCCAAGTTTTCAGCGATAGGGGTGGCTAGGTGCAGCAGGTCGGGAATGAGCGGATGGGTCATGATTTAGACAACAAAAAAAGCGGGCGAAACCCACTTCCCTAAACTGTTAGTGATTGGGATAGGCAGTTGTTAGACCACCTAGCTAAATACAATATAGCAAAAAACCGTCATCACTATTTGCCCCCGGGGTCGTGCCTGGGGGAAAACAGAACAGTGGTCACGATCGAGTCGATCTGTCACAATGAATACAGGGTAACTAGATATAGAGTCAATTATGGATCAAAAATCTCCACTCACCGTAGTTAGAGCCAAGTCAGCTAAGAATCGTGGTCGTCGGCCAGTATGGAAAGGGATGGTCACCACTTGGATGATTCTGCAAACCTTTGGCCATGTCACTCCTGCTTGGAGTCAAAAAAACCAAAATACCCTCACCTACGGTGAATTGTTAGAGAAGATCGAGCAAGGAAAGGTAAAAAAGGTCGAAATCAATCCTTCTTTGCAGCAGGCAGCAGTTACCCTCGTCGGTCAAACAGACAAGGATCCCCCGAAAGAAGTCAATTTATTTGACCAAAATCCCGAATTAATCAAGAAACTCGATGCTGAAAAAATTGAGTACGGCATTCTCCCCAGCACTGACAATTCGGCCTTGATCAATGTTCTCACTAACCTGTTAGTGATTATTATCGTCTTGGGATTATTGGTGTTTATTATCCGTCGTTCTGCCAATGCTTCCGGTCAAGCGATGAACTTCGGTAAATCAAGGGCGCGGTTTCAGATGGAGGCGAAAACTGGCATAGAATTCAATGATGTGGCGGGTGTGGATGAGGCCAAGGAAGATCTACAGGAAGTGGTGACATTCCTCAAACAACCGGAAAAATTTACGGCTATTGGCGCAAAAATCCCCAAGGGAGTCCTGTTAATCGGGCCTCCGGGGACGGGGAAAACTTTACTGGCTAAAGCGATCGCGGGAGAGGCGGGAGTGCCTTTTTTCAGCATCTCCGGGTCGGAATTCGTGGAGATGTTTGTCGGGGTTGGTGCGTCGCGAGTGCGAGATCTGTTCCGAAAAGCCCAGGAAAATGCCCCTTGTTTGGTTTTTATCGATGAAATTGATGCCGTTGGTCGTCAACGAGGGGTCGGTTATGGGGGAGGTAATGATGAACGGGAACAAACCCTGAACCAATTATTGACGGAAATGGACGGTTTTGAGGGAAATACCGGCATTATCGTCATTGCCGCCACCAACCGCCCCGATGTTTTGGATTCGGCCCTGCTGCGTCCGGGTCGTTTCGATCGACAGGTGGTGGTGGATTATCCAGATTTTAAGGGACGTTTGGGCATTTTAGAGGTCCATTCTCGCGATAAAAAGGTGGCTGCCGATGTTACTCTGGAGGCGATCGCCCGTCGCACCCCCGGTTTTACCGGGGCAGATTTGGCTAATATGCTCAACGAAGCGGCGATTTTTACCGCTAGAAGACGGAAAGAGGCGATTACCATGGCGGAAGTCAACGATGCGATCGATCGGATTGTGGCCGGTATGGAAGGGCGCGCTTTAGTGGATAGTAAAGCCAAGCGTTTGATCGCCTATCACGAAGTTGGCCATGCGATTGTCGGTACTCTCTGTCCCGGCCACGATCAGGTGGAAAAAGTCACCCTGATTCCCCGGGGTCAAGCGCAGGGGTTAACTTGGTTCACTCCCGATGAAGAACAGGGTTTAACCAGTCGTTCCCAGTTATTAGCCCGAATTGCGGGATTATTAGGGGGACGAGTGGCGGAGGAATGTGTCTTCGGTGAGGATGAAGTGACCACCGGGGCCGGTAATGATATTGAAAAAATTACCTATCTGGCCCGACAGATGGTAACGCGTCTGGGAATGTCGGAATTGGGATTGATTGCCCTAGAGGAGGAGGGCAATTCCTATCTCGGTGGTGCCGGTGCCGGTTATCATGCCGACCATTCTTTTGCGATGATGGCGAAAATTGATGCACAAGTACGGGAACTTGTCAAGCAATGCCACGATTTAGCAACAAAACTTATCCTTGACAATCGTGTGGCGATTGATCGCTTGGTGGATATACTGATTGAACAGGAAACCATTGACGGCGACGAATTCCGGCGTTTATTGACGGAATTTCAGCAACAAGCGGATCGGTCAATGGTGACTACGGTTTAATTTGCCCTTCGTCTCCTCGCTTCGATTAAGTGGTTAGGAGACGATTTCAGCAGACAATCTGCTAATCAGTCGGACAAAGCCAGAATTAACGACTAACATTGTGAGCAGGAATTTTGTTAATGGAATGACCGTTATGATTGCCTTTGGTGGAAGCAATAATATTAGCTTCTAAAGCTGAATTGATCTCGGCCAACATTTCTAGATTGAAACGATAGCCGACGTTGCGGACGGTTTGAATTAAATTAGGTTGTCTGGGATCGGTTTCGATTTTTTTCCGCAGAGAGAGAACATGAGTATCGATTGTCCGGGGATTATCAATTTCCTCGGGCCAAGCGCGACGCAGTAAATCGGCTCTTGATAGGGGTGTTCCCTCCGCTTGGGCTAAAACGTAGAGTAGGCTAAATTCTTGGGGCGTTAATTCGATATACTCCCCGCGAAATTGTACCCGTCGTTGGGCTAAATCTATTTTTAATTGCCCATAATCCAAGTGTAGAGGAGCAGCCCTACTGCCTAAACGACGAGTTAACACTTCTACCCTAGCCATAAATTCTTGCATTCCAAAGGGCTTTCTCAGGTAGTCGTCGGCCCCTGCTTTTAAACCATTGACCACGTCTTTTTCGCTATTGCGGGCCGAGAGAATCAGTATTAAAGACTGTTTTTGTTGATCAAGCCAACGGCAGAGTTCGATTCCATCCCCGTCCGGCAAGTCGGAATCGATAATTGCTAAGGTTGGTTGACGATGAAGGAAAGCTTGACGCGCACTTTGCAGGGTTGCCGATTGATTAACCAAATAACCGGCCTGTTGCAGATGCCAAGCTAATAGCGATCGCAAGTGCGGGTTGCCCTCAACAATAGAAATATGGATCGATACCACTTGAGTTTCTGCCCCATTACTGCACAGATTGACACATTGTCAAGGTATCAGAATTAATGTCAAGATGTTGTAACAATCGTAACATTCGTCGGTCGTCAGCTTTGAATCAGTGATCAGTGATCAGATCTGAGTTTTCAGTTCACTGATTACTGTTTACTGTTGACTGGTCACTGAAAAAAAGCTCCCCGCTCCCTGCTCCCTACTTCATAATTCACCCCATGTGCAACTAATTTTGGCTCTTCTCGACTTTGTGTGATAATTTTTGCTTATGTAATCGTGAAATGCTTATCGGGCAAGACTTTTAGGACTATTTTGCGGATATTCTATCAGTATAGACCTCGTTTTCACACAGAAACCAGAAGCGCCATATTGTCTGTCTGATAATATCTTATTGATTGTTCTCTCAGCCATTTAACCACTAAAAAAGCACCAGAACACCATGATAGATAACTTTGCCGCCAACGACCTCTATAACTGTATAGATAGTCTAGATTCCTCAGATTTTCAGAAATTCCTAGCGGGGAATAAGTCATCAATTTTTCCCACCATAGCCACTAATCGAGCCACATCTCTTTTCAAAGAAGAAGTAGCGAGCATTGATCTTGATCTTACTACCTTAGATAACGCCGGTAATACCTTAGCAACGGCGCGTGATATCACCATTGGAGCGACTCCCACCAGCTACAGCGATTTTGTTGGTTCTACAGACACCGATGATTACTATCGTTTTAGTTTAGGAACCAGTAGCAACTTTAGCCTCAATTTAACGGGATTAAGTGCCGATGCCGATGTGTCCTTATTGGATAGTAATGGCAGTGTGATTACTAGCTCCACTAATGACGGTAACATCAGTGAGAGTATTACTCGTCAACTGAATGCGGGTACTTACTTTGTCCTGGTTTATCCCTACAGTGGCAGCACTAACTATGACTTAAGTTTAGCTGCCACTGCGGGGAGTCCTGATAACGCTGGCAATACCTTAGCAACGGCGCGTGATATCACCATTGGAGCGACTCCCACCAGCTACAGTGATTTTGTTGGTTCTACAGACACCAATGATTACTATCGTTTCAGTTTAGGCAACAGTAGCGACTTTAGCCTCAATTTAACGGGATTAAGTGCCGATGCCGATGTGTCCTTATTAGATAGTAATGGCAATGAGATTACTAGCTCCACTAATGGCAGTAACATCAGTGAGAGTATTACTGGTCAACTGAATGCGGGTACTTACTATGTCTGGGTTTATCCCTGGAGTGGCAGCACTAACTATAACTTAACCCTGTCGGCGACCACAGCCACAGTTGTACCCGGATATAGTGCCACTTCAGGATACGGTTTAGTTAATGCCGCAGCAGCCGTCGCCGGAGCCTTGAATCAAAGTACTTTTGCCAATGTTCCCACTTTTGGTGGTGCTAATGACTGGGGGGTTAACTTAGTTAATGCTCCGGAAGCTTGGGCAAGAGGTTATACAGGACAAGGAATCGTCGTTGCTGTACTAGATACAGGAGTTGACCGCAATCATGCCGACTTAGCGGGCAATATTTGGACGAATGCGGGCGAAATTGCCAATGATGGGCTTGATAACGATGGCAACGGTTACGTTGATGACGTTTATGGCTGGAACTTTGCCAATGGCAATAATAACACTTTAGATGGCAACCGCCATGGTACTCATGTGGCGGGAACCATTGCTGCCGGTAATAATGGTTTCGGAGCCACTGGTGTGGCCTACAATTCCAGAATTATGCCGGTGAAAGTTTTGAGCGATTCCGGTAGTGGCAGCTATAGTGGCGTTGCCCAAGGAATTCGCTACGCCGTGGACAACGGTGCCGATGTGATTAATATGAGTTTGGGCGGTGGTAGCACTAACAGTGCAGTTCAATCGGCCCTCCAGTATGCCAGCAGTCGCGGTGTTATCGTGGTTATGGCCGCCGGTAATGCGGGGGCAGCTCAACCCGGTTATCCCGCTTTCAATGCCACCTCTTGGGGTCTTGCCGTAGGTGCCGTTAATAGTTCTAACCAGATGGCTTCCTTCTCCAATCGTGCTGGCTCCAATTCTTCGATGAGCTATGTCACCGCTCCAGGCGTGCAAGTGTATTCTACTATCCCTAATGGTGGCTATGGTTTCTTGAGTGGAACCTCCATGGCAACACCCCATGTGGCCGGAGTGGTGGCCCTAATGTTGAGTGCCAATCCTAATCTGACCGATGCTCAAGTACGTCAAATTATTACGGCCACAGCAGGTAATGTCGCCTAAAACTTGGCTGTTTTTCAGCCTCAGATTTCTTACCTTCAGCCATCAGCGAAAAGCTGATGGCTGATTCCTAGATCTCAGACAAAAAAAACTCGTTTACTTTTGCGTAAACGAGTTTACTTTCCATGATACGATTAATAGTCCTGGGAATTATTTGGCAACTGCTACCGGTGCTTTGACGGGCTGGGGCTGGGGCTGCAGGTCGCGCAAACTTGGGAAAAGGAAGTGGTTTTCCTCCACATATTGCGCTCCAAACAGTCCTTTTTCAGCCCAGAAATAGCGATCGGTTGTATGCTCGTTACGCTTAACAATCAATAAAGCTGGTGGGCTAATGCCTATAGCTTGAATATACTTACGCGCCGCAGTTACGGGTTTATCTTCGCCACTTTCAATACTATACTGGGGTATAAGTTCAAGTATCTTACGTCCTTCTTGACGACGGCGACTTTTACGTTTCCGTTTTCTGGCCAACCCAATTACCTCCTGTTTTGGCTAATCGTTGTAATGATAGTTACAAAAGCCGTAGCAATTGTATCCGTTCTAGACCAAGAAATCAAGTGTCTCTCACAAAGCCAATTACAGACAAGTTTGACTAGAAGCTAGACTGAGACTAGGTTTAAGTTTTTGTTACAAAAACACACCCACAAATATCGATACAAAACTTATTATTCTTAAACTTTTTTTAATATATACCGTGATCCACCCCGAAAATAGTGCTAAACCCTTGTCCTAATTGCTTTTTGCTGGCTGCCCTCGACTCAAGAGGAGGGTCATTCTCCCCTATGTAAACTGGGAAACAAAACTCGCAACCCTAGCTGTATCTAGGTTTTCTGATTTTTTACTTTTTACTTTCTTGGTATGCCCTTCTCCTCCCCCTCCCGGACTCCCCTGAGTGATGATTTTATTGCCCTGTGTCAGGCACAGATGGAACTTTTGCGAGAGCAAATGGAAACGGACAGAAGTGCGGTTTATTTAACTGAACCTTTATCGAGTAATTTAATCCCAGTCGTTGTTTATCCGCCTTTTAACCCCCCTTCTCCCCAAAAAAAGCGGCTTTCCTTACAACCGGGGCAACCGGCGGCAGACTTGTTAACTGCGGTTAAGTTAGAAGATTTATCCCACCTCTGGGGTAATCAGGAGACCGTCAGCAGTCATCGCTTGTTTTTACCCTTAATGTATGAAGAGGGCATGATCGGATTATTGGTGACAACCAGAGAAAAACGACCTTGGCAAAGTTGGGAATTAACCCGGATGGAAAAAATCACCCAAACCCTCGCTTTGGCCTGTGTACTCGATCGCCAATTAGGAGAAGAACGTTATTATCGACAATGGCAACGTCAGCGCCTCGATACCTTTCTCCATCAAATCCGCAATCCCCTCACCGCTTTAAAAACCTTTGGTAAACTTCTGCTCAAAAGGCTTTTAGCCGAAGAAGGTAACGATCCCGCCATTACTGGTATCCTGAGGGAAAGCGATCGAGTTCGGGACTTAATCGCCGAATTTGAGGCACAAATTCAGCAAGAAAGCGAAAATTACCCCACCGTCGATATTCCTCTCCTGCAAGCGCAATCTTCCCCCACCGCCTTTCTCTTGCCTGCTGGCAGCGGCCAACTAACTCCGATCGATCTCCATGATCTTCTCGATCCGCTGCTCCTTTCGGCCCAGGCCGTAGCCAAAGAGAGAAATCTCAGTCTAGAAACGATTCACGGGGAAGACATACCACTTATTTGCGCCAATATCCCCGGTTTGCGGGAAGTATTCAGCAATTTAATTGATAATGCCCTCAAATATACTCCTGCTGGCGGAAAAGTCACCGTCGAGGTGCAGAATGTTAAGAATAGTGTAGAAATTGTTTTTAAAGACACGGGTTATGGTATATCGAGGAGCGATCAAGAAAGAATTTTTCAACGTCACTACCGGGGAGTGCAAGCAGGGGGAGATATACCCGGCACAGGATTGGGTTTAGCGATCGCTAAAGAATTAATTACCAGCATGGGGGGGACGATTGAATTTATCAGTCCCAATCCCGAGCAAACAAGTTCCCTCTACCCCGGCACGGTTTTTCGGGTTCATATACCAGTTATACCCGATGATAACCTCAGTATAGAGGGATGATCTGGTCGTCAATTCTGCCTATTTTCTCGATCGGGAGATTCCTGGGGCGATCGGTTAAAATATATGGAAAATATCAGTGTCAATGGTAACTTGGCTGTGAACCAAAGAATTAACAGTAGCTAGAGACAATCAATTACACACATCTAAGTAACTCTTGCCTTTTGCCCCTTGCATGAGTGCCTATCCTAACCAAGAAGTTAATTTTGTCCTATTACTTAAATTATGCCGACTATCGAACAATTAGAACCCGCTAATAAGGCCGATGTGGTAGTATATATGCCCTACTATGCCAAGGACAAACATAGTATCCTGCCCTATGCGATCGCTTTGTATCAAGCAGGATTTTTAGAAGGTCGTCGTCGCATAGAAAACAGTCAAGGGATTCCCTTTGTGGCGTCTTGGTATGTATCAAAATTGCCCTCGGAATTGACCCGTTGTCGTTTACAATTTGAAGGACAGGCCGACCTAAGCTATGAGATGACGATTATTAACGCCGAGTTGATCGAATATCTCATCGATGCGATTAAAACCTTTAAGCAGCTAGGTTCAGCCGACTTTTCGCAGGGATTTTATCGGAAACTGCTGCGATTTGAAGAATAAAAGTCGGGATTTTACGGGTTAAAAAGGAGCAAATCGTGGCGAAATCAGCCAAATCTATACTCATATCTTCCCTGGAACCCCTCAGTGGTAAATCGGGAACTATCGTCGGTTTAGCGCATCTCTTGCGGCAAAAAGGCCTAGAGATAAGTTACGGCAAACCAGTGGGCAATTGTCCGGGCTACGTCGATGGGCAATTGGTCGATGAGGATGTAGAATTTATCCGGCAATTACTAGAATTATCCCCCGATCAGCTGCGTTTACCCGTGATCTATACAGATGTGGATTCCGTTGCTAAACGTCTGCAAGGTGCAGATAAACAGGACTACGGCAATATTCTTGCTGGCTATCTCGATCGGGTTAACAGTGATATTACCCTCCTCGAAGGGCCGGGGACTCTCTGGGAAGGGAGTATTTTTCAGTTATCGATGGGGGAGATGGCCAAAATTCTCCAGACTCCGATCCTATTGGTGGCCCGCTATAGTTCTCCCCTGATTGCCGATAGTCTGCTGAAAGCGCAACAGGAATTAAATAATCAGCTGCTGGGGGTAGTAATTAGCGATATCCCCGCCGATGATTGGGATGAAGTACAATCTCTCCTTAAACCCTATCTCGCTGGCCAAGGTGTGGAAGTTTTAGGACTGTTACCCGCTAGTAAACTGCTGCGCAGTATTAGTGTTCGGGAAATTGTCCATCTTTTAGAGGCCAAAGTATTATGTCGGCCCGATCGTTTGGATTGGATGGTAGAAAGTTTAGCGATCGGGGCGATGAATGTCAACGCCGCTTTAGAATATTTTCGCAAGGGGGAAAATATGGCCGTGATTACGGGTGGCGATCGCACAGACCTCCAGTTAGCTGCCCTAGAAACTTCCACCACCTGTTTAATCTTAACTGGTTCTATCTCTCCAGATCCCCTGATTTTGGGCCGGGCCGAGGATTTAGAAGTACCGATTCTCTCGGTAAATTTAGATACTCTCAGTACCGTGGAAATCGTCGATCAGGCCTTCGGGAAGATTCGCTTACAGGAACAGGTAAAAGTCGCTTGTATTCGAGAATTAATGGAGGAATATTTCCAGATCGATCGCCTGTTAGAAAAGTTAACAACAGAGGGGTAATTTCTCCCCGGCTGCCGAGAATTTCATTGGAAATCCCTTCATGAGTCTATCATCCTCCCCTGTGTCCCCTCCGGTCAAAGAAAATGACTGGAGATTATTATTAAGATTACTTCCCTACGCAAAAAAGCAAAAAGCCCTGCTATTTTGGTCATTAATACTTCTTTTTCCCCTATCTCTCACAGGGGCGATCCAACCCTTAATTATCGGTCAAGCGGTCTCCCTTTTGCAAAAGGAACAAACTTGGGATTTTTTGGCTCGAATGCCCTTAACAGCAGCCATTAATACCCTAATTATTATCCTCTCGGCTGCGATTATTTTACGACTGATTTTAGGGACAACACAAGGTTATCTAGTGCAGAAAGTCGGTCAGTCAATTACTGCTAATGTCCGGGAAGATTTATTTACCCATGTCACCTCCCTTTCCTCCAGTTTTTTTGATCGCTCTCCCGTGGGACGTTTAGTCACTCGTTTAACCAGCGATGTGGAAGCATTAGGAGAAGTTTTTGCTAGTGGGGCGATCGGAGTTGTCAGTGATTTGGTCAATATTTTAGTTATTATCATCACCATGTTTACCCTACAATGGCAATTAGCTCTATTGTTGGTGTTGATGTTATTTCCCGTCACTGCTTTAATTATCTTTTTTCAAAAACAATACCGCATCGCTAACTATCAAGTACGCGAGGAATTATCAAAACTTAATGCCCAATTACAGGAAAATATAGTCGGAGTTAATATTGTTCAATTATTTCGCCGCGAACGCTTTAATGCTGAAATGTTTCGCGCTATCAATACTCACTATCGTCAATCCCTAGATAAAACAATTTTTTATGATTCGGCTGTCTCGTCCACTTTGGAATGGATCGGATTAATTGCCGTGGGAGGAGTATTATGGTTAGGCGGGATTTTGATTCTCCAGAAAACCATTGATTTTGGGGTTTTATCAGCTTTTATTTTATTCTCCCAACGTCTCTTTAATCCCCTGCGTCAGTTTGCCGAAAAATTTACTATGTTTCAAGCGGGTTTTACTGCTATAGAACGAATTGGTGAATTAATTAGTATTCCCATTGAAATCAAAGATTATAACAATAATAAGGAGATTTATTTCCCAGAAAAACTTAAAACTGGCGAGATTATTTTTGATAATGTTTGGTTTGGTTATAAACCCGATGAATATATTATCAAAGGTCTCAATTTTACCATTCATCCAGGGGAAAAAGTCGCTTTAGTTGGTCCGACTGGTGCGGGAAAAAGTTCGATTATTCGTCTTCTCTGTCGTCTTTACGAACCAAGTAAGGGCAGAATTCTAGTGGATGGTATCGATATCCGTTATCTTCCCCAAGCGGAATTAAGACGTTATATCGGTGTCATTCTGCAAGAAACTTTTCTCTTTGCCGGAGATGTTACTCGCAATATTACTTTAGGGGAAAATTATGATTTTGAGCAGGTGAAGGCAGCAGCTAAATTAACTAATATCGATCACTTTATCGAGGAGTTACCCGATGGTTATCATACCCTTTTACGGGAACGAGGCGCAAATTTATCGGGAGGACAAAAACAATTACTCGCTTTTGCGAGAGTCGCTATTCGTAACCCCGAAATTTTAGTTTTAGATGAAGCTACCGCTAGTTTAGACGTGGGGACAGAAGTATTAATTCAAGAAGCTTTAGAACAGATTTTAGTCGATCGTACCGCTATTATTATCGCCCATCGTCTCTCCACTATTCGCGATGTCGATCGAATTCTTGTCCTTAAACGCGGGGAATTAGTCGAATCGGGAACCCATGAAGATTTATTAACCGAAGACGGCCTCTACGCTAGTTTATATAAACTGCAAATGTTAGGCACAGATAGTTAACAGTTATCAGTGATCAGTGATCAGTGATCAGTTATCAGATTAAAGTGATAACTGATAAGTTTTAAGTTTTAAATGATATTATTCGCCGATCAATCTTCACTAATTACTGTTTACTGATTACTGTTTACTGTTTACTGTTTACTGTTTACTGGACGGCTACGCCGTGCCTTTGGCAACACTGACAAATCCCCCACTTCCCACTTCTCACAATGCCTTCGCCAGAATCTGCTCCGCTACTATCACAACTGCAAAAAAAAGTCAATAGTTTAGATGTACCATTTTATGCGCCAGGGCATAAGCAGGGGGAAGGAATCGGGGAAGATTTAAGTAATTTACTGGGAAAAAGCGTCTTTAAAGCCGATTTACCCGAATTACCCGACCTTGATAATTTGTTTGCCCCGACGGGGGTGATTAAAGAAGCGCAAATTTTAGCAGCCGAGACATTTGGGGCAGATAAAAGCTGGTTTTTAGTCAATGGCTCCAGTTGTGGCATTATTGCGGCGATTTTAGCCACTTGCGGCGAGGGAGATAAAATTATTTTGGCGAGAAATATTCATAAATCGGCAATTTCGGGCTTAATTCTCTCTGGGGCGCAGCCTATCTTTATCAATCCCGAATATAATCCCACTATCGATCTAAATTTAAATATAACCCCCCAATCCCTCGAAAATGCCCTGAAACTTCATCCCGACGCCAAAGCGGTGATGGTAGTCTCTCCCACCTATCAAGGGGTTTGCTGTGACTTAGAAACTATCGCCCAGATTACCGATCATTATTCTATCCCGCTGCTCGTCGATGAGGCTCACGGGGCGCATTTTGCCTTTCATCCCGATTTACCTCCGGCTGCCCTGTCTCTCGGCGCTGATATGGCTATTCAGTCCACCCATAAGGTTTTAGGGGCCTTAACTCAAGCATCGATGTTACACTTAAAAAGCGATCGCATTAGTTCCGAAAAAGTCGATCGAGCCTTACAATTAGTTCAAACCACTAGCCCTAGTTATTTGCTTCTCGCTTCCCTTGATAGTGCTAGAAAGCAAATGGCGACGCAAGGACTAGATTTACTGAGCAAAACCCTCGATTTAGCCGCTACTGCCCGAAAAGAACTCGATAAAATTCCTAATATCTCTGTTCTAGACTTTCCCCATTCTATCCCGGGTTGTCACTGGTTTGATCGCACTCGTTTAACGGTAATTGTCAAAAATTTTGGCTTAACTGGTTACGAAATAGACGATATTTTGCGAGAAAAATACGCTGTCACCGCAGAATTACCGACTTTAAGCCAACTTACTTTTATTATCTCCATCGGCAACCATCGCGAACACATTAATCGCCTAATTACTGCTTTTCAATGCCTTCAATCTCCTGACTCTACCAGTTTACCCCCCACTCCTCCCCCAGTCACGGGAAATTTGGCTATTTCTCCTAGAAAGGCTTTTTTTGCCCCTACAGAGATAGTATCCCGGAAAAATGCCCTCGATCGTCTTAGTGCTGATGTTATCTGTCCCTATCCCCCCGGTATTCCCGTTTTGATGCCGGGTGAGTTAATTTCTCAGGAAGTCCTCGACTATCTGCAAACTATTTTAGACCTCGGTGGCACGATTACCGGCGGTAGTGATGATAATTTAACCACTTTCAGGGTTTTAAAATAATCGCAAAATTATCTGATATATTAACCGGAAAAAGGCGGTAATAGCAATTGCTCCGATGGCTGCCATCACGGCAATGATAGCAATTTCAGGAAAATTTAGGCTTCCTTGCAGTTGCGAAAGAAAGAAGATGAGGGTGAGGGTAATTGCTGCTAGAATCGGTAAATCTCTCCCTTCAATCACTTTTTTAAATAATGCCCAAACTAAGCCACCTAAGATCATAAAAGCGATGACAATTCCTAGCGAGGGGAGTAAACTATTTAAGGCAATTACTAATAATGTCCCCTCAAATCCTGTAAAGGCAGCATTAGCGAAGGTTTCCCCAAGAGAAAAGCGGGAAGTTTTTCTAATCACTGGAGAAGCTGGAGGGGATGGAGGAATTGGAGAAGGTGGAGGAGATGGAGGAGATGGGGGAGGTGTATTTAAAGCGGTTAAAACTTCTCCACAGGATTGAAATCTATCCAGGGGATTTGCTAGTAACATTTTATTGAATACTCTTGCTAAATCTGCACTGATGTTGGGGGCATAATTTTGCCAATTCCAGACCTGTTTTTGGGGATCGTATAGATCATCAGGATCGCGATTAGTTAAGAGTATAACACAGGTAGCTGCTAGGGCATATAAATCTGTGGCTGCCGATACCTGATTGCCTAATTGTTGTTCGGGAGGAGCAAATCCAGCTGAGTAAATTGTTGTGGATTTCTCTTGTGTATTACTAGGGTTATTGGTAGCCTGTTTTACTGCCCCAAAATCGAGTAAATAGAGGCGGCCATTTTGGGAGCGCATGATGTTAGATGGTTTTATATCCCGGTGAATGGAACCATTTTCATGAATAAATTTGAGGATAAGAAGTAATTCTTTGAGAATGTTTTTGACTTCACTTTCTTGAAAGGGTTTTTGTTGCTGTTGGAGAATTTCTTCTAAGTTTTTACCGTCGATATATTCCTGGGCCAGATAGAAAAATTGCTCTTCTTTTCCCGTTAATTGATTCTTGACTGTTAAAGGGAAAAAAGCATAGAGATCGGGGATTTGGGGATGTTCTCGGCCTAAATCTTCTAAAACGTGCGCTTCTTGAAAAAATAAGTTTTTCGCTTTTTCTAAAGCTTGGGGACTTAAATTACCGGAGGGTTGAAATTGTTTGAGTACACATTTAGCTTTTTTGGGACTATAACGATCTACTGCTAAAAATGCTGCCCCAAATCCTCCTTGTCCCAATAGACGTTCCGGTAAATAACGTCCCCCCAAAATTAATGGCATCCCGCAAGTAATACAATATTTCTGCTCGATCGAGGTTAAGCGATTGCTATCGTCTAGGTCTAGGCACTGATTACGCGGTTTCGGACAGTGGGGACGCGTACAAATAACTTCCATAGTCACCGTTTCCCGTGGTACTGCTCTTAGTTTAGCTACTACCGGCAATTCGGGTTAAAATTTTTATTCTTGAGAAAGAGTTACAAAGAGGGTTCGTAGGCCGACACGGATTCCCATTATACTACAAGGTTAGCAGAAATTTTGGAGTTTGTCAAGTCTTTGGCCGAAAAAAATTCAGCCAGATAAGGGCGGTTATCGAAAAAATCGGGTCACGCATATCATTCAAGGCCAGGGTTCTGGCCACGACTTGAGCGAAACGGTCTTGAACCATCTACTCCCGTGTCACCTCGTTTTGAGGCTCTTGAAAATATTGCTTTTTTTTCTCAAAGACAGTAAACTCAAATGTATTGTAAATGTATTTCAGATGAATTATGACTCTATATCTAGTAGAGGATGATCGACAAGAAAGGACAAAAGAAGAGGTGAGCGAGATATTGGAGCGCATTGCCACACTCGCATCAAAATCGCAGGGAGAGTTAATCGAAGCCCTAATCGGTGAAACAGAGGGGCGGTTATTCCTGATTATCAAAGCGATCGATCGCGCCTCCCTCGAACAAGTACTAGAAAACGCTGGGCTAGGTTGGCAACTAATCAAGGAAATGCGCTTGATTGGGCAGGACTTAGCCACTGTGCGAGAGCGCAAAGACAAAGCCAACTATCTAGTACAGTGGAATTTACCTCCGGGGCTAACGATGGAAACTTACCTGCAACGAAAAGCGGAGAAAACCCCCCTTTATGCTCAAGTGCCTGAAGTCAGTTTCGAGCGTACATATATTTGCGAAGACTTGAGTAAATGTCTCTGTTTCTACGATAGTCCCGATGAAGCGGCGGTAAAAAGAGCCAGAGAAGTGGTCGGCGCACCCATAGATAGTTTGACCTCGATTGAAAATATTCAGCCCTAGGAGAGAACAATGATGCTAGATCGAGGCTCCGAAATCAGTTCTTTTCTGGAAGAAAGAGCCACTGACCTCAACAACGGTACAGCTAATCTCAACGTCGGTTGGGCCCTAACCAAGCTAGGAGAATCGGGCTGGTTCGGCTATGCTATACCTGAAAGCTTAGGGGGTCGGGGTGGCTCCTTATCACAGGCAGTAGAGGCGATCTCCTCTGTGTCCCAATGCTGCCTGACCACCGGTTTTGTTTTCTGGTGTCAGCGCGTCTTCATTCAATATCTGGCCGCCAGTAATAACACTTACCTACAAAACAAAATTCTACCTGCTGTTCTCAAGGGAGAGATAGCCGGAGCCACAGGACTCTCCAACGCGATGAAGTACCTCGGCGGGATCGAGGAGCTGCGTTTACAGGCAAAGATCGAGGGAGAAAACGTCACTGTTAATGGCTTCCTGCCCTGGGCCTCTAACCTCGACTCTAAGGGAGAATTTATAGTGGCCGTTGCCGCTCAAACCACATCTGGACAAACTCTTATCCTCGCCCTTCCCTCCTTCGCAAAAGGGTTAAAACGGGGTGAAGACCTACAATTATTGGGTTTACAAGCTTCCCGCACCAGTACCCTTGAATTCGATCGAGTTCAGTTATCTCACGACTGGATTATCAGCTTGGAAGCAGCAAAATTTTTACCCTCAGTCCGCCCCTGTTTCTTGCTGTTACAATGCGGACTGGCCCTTGGCATTACGCGTAAATCCCTTGGGGAGACAGAGAAAAGTTTAGGGGGAAAGGCCGCGGTAGCCAGCGATCGTTATTTCTTCGCCCGGGAGCGTCTGACTCGTCTAGAAAAGAAAATCGAGCAATTCAGCACCCTAGAAAGCTTCGATCTCGGACGAACACGCCAACTATTCACCCTCAGAGTGGACATTACCCGGTTAGCGGTGGAATCCGTATGGTTAGAAGCGGAAATTAAGGGAGGAAAAGGCTATTTTCGTAATAGCGACACGGCGCGACGGCTGCGCGAGGTCGCCTTTTTACCAGTGTTAACTCCGAGCCTGATTCAACTAGAAAGAGAGTTACAACGTCAGTCCTCTACCGATAAAATTCTCACTGGCGAACTTGATCGAGCGGGGGTGAGGGAATGAGCGTCGCCACTGATTACCCCGTCCTCACCCTCAAAAATCTCCACAAACGCTATAAAACCCGCCATGGCTACCGTACCGTTTTTGAGGATATTAACCTACAGGTGCGCTCCGGTGAGGTGGTTTGTTTGCTCGGGGCCAGTGGTTGCGGTAAATCTACCCTCCTTGCTACCGCCGCTGGTTTGCAAAGTGCCGATGGCGGAGAAATACAATTGCACTCACGACCCCTACAAGCACCAGACATCCGCAGCTCGATCGTCTTTCAATCCCCCGCCCTTTTACCTTGGTTAACCGTTTGGCAAAACGTGGCTTTTGGTTTGAAATTAAAGCGGATGCCCCGCCTCGATCATCAGCAATTACGCGAAAGGGTTCACACCGCCGTTAAAAGCGTCAAACTAGATGGCTTCGAGCGTGCCTATCCTCATCAACTATCCGGCGGTATGGCTCAGAGAGTTTCTCTAGCCCGCGTCCTCGCCCGCCGCCCCTCTCTCCTCCTCCTGGATGAGCCGTTTAGCGCCCTCGACGCGATCACCCGTTTCGAGATGCAAAAACTCCTCCTAGAAGTCATAGCTCTCTATAACAGCACGGTTCTCCTCGTTACCCACGACATCGATGAGGCCCTGTTAGTGGCCGATCGAGTTCTTCTCATGGGCCGTCATCCGGTGGGCATCCGCCGAGAATGGACCATCTCGATGCCGAAACCCCGTTTCGAGTCAGCCAAGCTTTTGAGTGATCTACGCCAGTCAATTTTTCAAGAATTAGCCCTTGTCATGACACTGTAAATCCATGAACCTACACGATAATTGTGCTTGTTGCGGCATGAGCCGTCGAGATTTTCTGAAACTTTCGGCACTGTTTACCAGTTCCTTCGGGGCAGCGATCGCCGCCGATAATTGGAATCTCCCCGTTAACGCCAATGCCAAAGATCAGCCTGTGAAAATCGGTTATCTACCGATTACGGATGCCGCCCCCCTATTGGTAGCCCACTCGCGAAAACTTTATCAAGCGGAAGGTTTAACTACAGAACAACCGCGCCTATTCCGTTCTTGGGCGCAGATTGTTGAAGCCTTTCTCGCTCGGCAGGTGAACGTTATTCATGTTCTTTTTCCCACCTCGATCTGGATTCGTTACGGGCGCAATTTCCCCGCTAAAATCGTCGCTTGGAACCATACCAATGGCTCAGCCCTCACCGTCCTTCCCGATATTGAAAATCCCAGGGAATTGGGAGGTAAAACGATCGCGGTTCCTTTCTGGTATTCAATTCATAATTTGGTCTTGCAACAACTCTTACAACGTAACGGGCTGAAAATAGTTCGCAAAGCCAAGGACGCGCCGATCGCTTCTAACGAGGTTAATCTAGTGGTTCTCCCGCCCCCGGATATGGTATCAGCCCTCGCCAATAAGAGCATCGGTGGTTATATCGTTGCTGAACCTTTCAACGCGGCGGCGGAAAATCTAAAAACCGGTAGGGTTCTCCGTTTCACTGGCGATGTCTGGAAGAATCACGCCTGTTGCGTCGTCTTTGTTCACGAGGAGGATATTAGGCAACGGAAACAATGGACGCAGAAGGTGGTAAACGCCCTCGTTAAAGCTCAACTCTGGTCCCGGAGCAATCGCTCGGAAGTGGCCCGGATTCTCTCTAAAGATGGTGGAAAATATACGCCTCACCCGCTGCCAGTATTGCAACGGGCGCTTACTTACTATGATCGCAATTTCTATAAAAAAGACGGGGCGATCGAGAATCCAGACTGGCAAGTCAACCGGATCGATTTCCAGCCCTATCCTTTCCCTTCCTATACCGAGGAACTGGTACGCTTGCTCAAAACCACTCAGGTGGAAGGAAATACGGATTTTCTCCAAAAACTGCAACCCCGACAGGTGGCGCGGGATCTCGTGGATGACTCTTTTGTCCGTAATGCCTTGCAACAGGTGGGCGGACCGAAAGCTTTCGGCTTACCGAATAATCTCTCCCGCATCGAGACGATCAAATTTTAAAGGTCTGAACCTATGAAGTCACAATCTTTGACCTCCCCGCCAAGAGCTTTACTACCCTTATGGGGTATCGGTTTTGGATTATTGCTCTGGTGGCTATTTACCAGTCCTCTATGGCACTCAAACCCGATTTTAAATGATTTTTCCCCTGAGCGCTCTTTTGTCGCTTTATTACAGCTTTTTGTTGGGGGGGAGATTATGCCCCATATCCTCACCAGTTGCCGCCGGGTTCTTGTGGGCTTAGTTCTCGCTAGTGCCATCGGTGTGCCGTTGGGGGTATTAATCGGGTTGTATCGCTCCCTTGAATCGGCTTTGTCGGCCCTATTTCAATTTCTACGCATGATCTCGCCCCTTTCTTGGATGCCTTTAGCGGTGATGGTTTTGGGAATTGGTGATCTACCTGTGTATTTTTTGCTGACGGTGGCGGCCATCTGGCCGATCCTTCTCAATACGGCTGCTGGGGTTAATGCGGTTGATCGCTCTTGGTTGACTTTAGCCCGCAGTCTCTGTGCTACCCGAGGGGAAACGGTTTTCCAGATTATTCTGCCTGCGATCCTCTCCCATCTCTTAACTGGTTTCCGTTTGGCTATCGGTATTATCTGGATCGTTCTTGTCCCGGCGGAAATGCTGGGGGTTAGTGCGGGTTTGGGTTATTATATTCTCGATACACGCGATCGACTCGCTTATTCAGAGTTGATGGCGGTGATTCTCGTTATTGGCGCGATTGGTTATCTGCTCGATTGGGGTTTGCGTCTGGCTCATCGCTCTTGGACGCATCAAGATTAGCCTCTTGGTTCAACTATGTGGGAAGGGGGAAGTCTTGGCGCTTTTCTTTAGTTGAAAGAGCGGGCCAGACGATTAATCCCGGTGTGTAATAACTGTTCCAAGCTTTGGCGATCGCTGATGGCTTGAAAATTGATCACAAAACAGGTTAAACCTAGTCCAAAGAGGATAAAAGTGGGGGCCATAACCACACCAATCATTAACCAAGTGGCGACGTGGAGAAACATGGTGACAGCGAACAACAAAGCTAGGGAAGCAATGGGGAAGATTTGACGGGTAGGACGACCGAAATAGAGAAAAAGAACTGTTAAAAGGGTGGTTACTAAGTTAGCGGGTACTAAAAAGGCACAAATCGAGACGCAATAGTTGCGGGAAAATTCAGCGAGGGTATTAAAATCTATCATTAATATTACTTTACAATTGCCTGAGTCTTAGTACTCTCGATTGTAGCGGAAAATTTACATGATCGGGATGAAGGTGACTAAAGGCTGTGGTGCAATAGATTTTCGAGAGGGAGTTAAAACGAGGATCGGGGTATAGATCATCCAGTTATAATGAAATCTGGGAAAATGACACCGCCCCATCCCGAAAACTCTCACCCCTTGCTAGGTATAATCGATCGCAGGAAAAATTTTATGAGTAAATTTGTCTTTGTTACTGGGGGAGTCGTCTCCAGTATTGGGAAAGGGATTGTCGCTGCTAGTTTGGGAAGATTGTTGAAAAGTCGGGATTATTCCGTCTCAATTCTGAAATTAGACCCCTATATCAACGTGGATCCGGGTACGATGAGTCCTTTTCAACACGGAGAGGTATTTGTCACCGATGATGGGGCCGAAACCGACCTCGACCTTGGCCACTACGAACGTTTTACCGATACGGAACTCTCCCGTCTCAATAGCGTGACTACTGGCTCGATTTATCAAGCGGTATTGAATAAAGAGCGCCGTGGTGCTTATATGGGGGGAACCGTGCAGGTAATTCCCCATATTACCAACGAAATCAAGGAAAGGATTCTCCGGGTGGCCAAAGATACCAACCCCGATATTGTCATCACAGAAATTGGTGGTACGGTGGGAGATATCGAATCTCTGCCTTTTTTAGAAGCAATTAGGCAATTTAGGAAGGATGTAGGTCGAAATAACGTGGTTTATATGCACGTTACCCTAATTCCTTGGATTCCGGCCGCTAAGGAGATGAAAACTAAACCGACGCAACACTCGGTCAAGGAATTAAGATCGATCGGCATTCAACCGGATGTGTTAGTCTGTCGTTGTCATCTACCCCTACAACCGGGGTTAAAAGAAAAACTCTCAGCTTTCTGTGATGTGCCGGTGGAATCGGTGATTACTGCTCAGGATGCCAGCAGTATCTACGAAGTGCCTCTTAATCTGGAAAAAGAGGGATTAGCGCAACAAACCCTAGAATTATTAAACCTGGGTCCCCGATACCCCCATCTGGAGGAGTGGGAAAATCTCATCCGACAGATGCAATCCCCTAGTCAAAAATTAGAGATAGCTATCGTTGGTAAATATGTGCAGTTGGGGGATGCTTATCTCTCGGTGGTAGAGGCCTTGAAACACGCTGCTATTGCCCTTGATAGCGAGATAGAATTGCGTTGGGTAAGTGCTGAAGATGTGGATAACGATTCGGCCGAAGCTCATTTAAGCGGTGTTGACGGTATTGTTGTACCCGGTGGTTTTGGTATTAGGGGTGTGGATGGCAAAATTAAGGCGATCGAGTATGCTAGGGTCAATAATATTCCTTTCTTGGGTCTCTGTTTAGGGATGCAGTGTTCGATTATCGAATGGGGTCGCAATGTGGCCCGATTGGAAAGGGCCAATAGTTCCGAATTTGAAGAGGATACACCCAATCCAGTGATTAATTTACTGCCAGAACAGGCAGATGTGGTGGATTTAGGGGGAACAATGCGCTTAGGTCTCTATCCCTGCCGTTTAAATCCCGATAGTCTGGCTTTCTCCCTCTACGGTCAAGAGGTTATCTATGAGCGCCATCGTCACCGTTACGAGTTTAATAATGCCTATCGTAGTCTCTTTTTCGAGACTGGTTATCTGGTGAGTGGCACTTCTCCTGATGGTCGTTTGGTGGAAATTATCGAACTACCAAAACATCCTTTCTTTATTGCTACCCAATTTCACCCCGAATTTCGCTCTCGTCCCAATAAAGCTCATCCTCTCTTTTCTGGTTTCATGAAAGCAGCCCTCAAGGGTAGAGAGGAAAAGTTCCCCCTTATTAGTCAGCATTCGGCTATTAGTTAGGGTTTGCTGGTTCTATTGGCTCAAAATCTGTTTTTTTGGGGGGAAACCCCCGAAAATTTCTCATCTTAACCCCAGTTTGGCCTAGGGTTTTCCGAATTGACGTTGATAAACTACTTCTTCCTTGCCAGATTCCAGTTTAATATCCGAGCGAGGATAGGCCACACATAACAAAGCATAGCCTTCTTTTTGCAGGTCGGGGGATAATCCCATGCCCTCACCTTGTTCAACGCTACCCTGGGAAAGTTGAGCGGCGCAGGTAGTACATACGCCCGCATTGCAAGAACTGGGTAAGTCAATCCCCGCATCGTAGGCTGCTTGTAGTATAGTTTGATCTTCCCTAACTTCGATCGTTTGTATTTTTCCTAAATGAGAAATTTCTACTTTGTGGGTTGTGGTCATAGCTAATGAATGATGCTTTGAACTTCACCTATTTTATCATTCTAGATTGCGGATAGAGGAGAGAGGGGGGAAATCTTTACCTAATCAGATTTTCACCGGTCGGCAGATAATTGATTGTCATGAAAGATGATAAGTAGGTAGGCGTTAAAAATTATCAGACACCACCCTTATCAACGGGGGACTAAGGGTAGGGTTGATTCATGAATCAACCCTACTATGAATCAACCCTAGTACTAAGGGGGTATCGAACCTAAAAACTATTTTTAATTTAATTATAACCAGCTACTTAAAGTCCTCAAAAGTAGTAACTTTTTCTGGCAATTTGTCCTGTAGTTAAAACAAACAAAAGAGAGAAATAAATTCTCTCTTCTGCAACCGAGGGGAAGTTATTCTATTTGTAATTGGCTCTCGTGTCTTTAACCGCCGCCCAAAAAAATAGGGCTGTTAATGGTACACTTGCCGCTAGAATTAGGCCAGTGGTGGTATTGCCTAAATCCGGTTCTCCCGAACTAATTTCAAAGACACAACCCACACCAGCGATCGCTGCAATACAGGATAATAACAATAAAACGCCGCTTTTCGGGGTCATCTTCACTCCTCACCTAAATTAACTAATGCCTTTATTTTGTCACTTTCTCGACGGGTTTCACCGCTTGCACGGAAAAACCGTGTTTTTTTAATTCTTCATTGAGTGCCAAATCGTTATCTACTCTATCGACGAACATGACACCATTAAGATGATCCATTTCGTGTTGAATTGCCCGCGCTAGTAAACCGTTAGCTTGCAGTTTTCGCGGTTTCCCCTGTTCATCTTTATAACTCACTTCGATCGCTTGGGGACGGATGACATCTAAAAACACATCGGGAATACTCAAACAACCCTCTTCCGCTTTGCACAATTCCCGACTATAACCGATAATTTGGGGATTAATCAGAATTAGGGGCGGATTTTCCGGTTTATCGGTTTCACAATCGATGACAATCAATTGTTTATTGACTGCCACTTGGGGAGCCGCTAAACCGATACCATTGGAACTATACATAGTTTGCAGCATTTCTTTGGCTAATTGGCGAATGCTGTCATCGACCTTAGCAATCCGCTTGGCCGGTTGACGCAGGACTCGATCGCCGAGATAATGCAGTTCTAAAGGGGGTTTTTCTAATTTGCGTTTTTCTACGGTAATAGTGGCGCTCATAAACTTAATTATCGATGGGATGCACAATTTTGATCTTAGTCACTGGCTCTGGGGGATTTCTCAGGAAAAGGGAGAAAAAAGCCGAGACTCTTCATAAAATTTTACACCGATCACAGACAGTTCGTCCATATCAGGGGGTGGGAAGTGGGGAGTGGGGAGATTTTTCAGTTATCAGTAAGCAGTAAACAGTAATCCGTGGGGGAGTGGGGAGAAGGGAGAAAAAAGCTGATTGTAACTGGCTACTTATTAGTAATTGGCATTCCTAGCCATTGGCTTAATTCCGCTGCTAACCATTCAATTTCGGGTTGACTCAGATAGGCTTTTGTCTTACTGCTAATAGTATATTCTTTAGTCCCCACCCAAATAGTTAAAGCCATCGGTACATAAACTCGATCGCCATCACCATCTTGGCTATGATAACTATCAGCTTTCACCAGTTTATTAATATGTTGCCGTGCCATTTTATTTTTGCCCGGAAGTGTCAAACCCCAAATTCGCTGAATGGCAACAATTTCTTGACTATTAATAGTGATAATTTCCTCCCCTTTGAGACAATAAATAATCTGGTAAAGCATTCCTAAACCTACAAACCAAAAAGGCAAGGAAAAGAGCAGAAAAAACCAACTTATCCACAGAGGAATGGAAACTGCTCCTCCTGTCCATACTAATAAAAAAGCATTCCAAGCGATGGCAAAAGCTCCAAGAAAAATTAATTTAGGGGTAAAACCTTCGGGAGGTAAAGATATTTTAATTTTCTCCTCGCTTTTTTGCAACTGTACCCGACTCCCTGCGGGTTTTTCAAGGTTCGAGGAAGTTAATTGAATTTCGTGGAGAGTATTTAAAGCTTGATTTGCTGCCTGTGCTGAAATAAACCTTTTCTCGATACTAGGTTCAATTAACTGCCCCAACCAATGAACAAAAGCAGGGCTTAAATTGGCTAAATTATTTAATTGAATTTTGCCATCTTTTTGGGGTAAATCGGCGGGATGAATGCCTGTAGCTAGATAGATTAAAGTCGCTCCTAAACTGTATAAATCAGAAGCGGCAACGGTGCGACCACCGAATTGTTCAGGGGGCATATAACCGTAGGTTCCGACGATAGTTAAAGTAGCCTGTTCCTGTTGGGCAACAGTCTGGACAGAACCAAAATCAATTAAATAAACATTGCCGATACTATGGCCCGATCGATCTTTTAATAAGATATTACTAGGTTTCAAATCCCGGTGGATAATTGGCGGGTTAAGTCCATGGAGATAAATTAAAATACCTAGGATAGATTTAGCTAATTCTTGTAGGTCTGCTTCAGTAAATTTGCGACCGGTTTCTACCTGTTCCTTGAGAGATTTAGCCTCGATATAACTCTGAACAAGGGCAAAACCTTGATAGGTATCGGTGCGAACTTCAAAATAGTCGATATATTCAGGAATCGAGCGACAATCTAGATGTTTAAGAGTTGCGGCCTCCCGTTCAAAAAGTTTTAAATCTGTCCATTCAAAATCGGGACTGAAGATTAATAATTTGACGACAACAGTAGTACCCGTTTTTAGATCTTGGGCGAGAAAAGTGCGTCTTCCGGTTTGTTTACCTAACTGACTTTGGATTTGGTATCGATCGCCTAAAATTTGCTCTGGCAGCATACAATATATTCCTAGGATAATCCTAATTCTAGGCTAATCGAGAAATTTCTCAACCGCAAGCTAAGAAAACGGAAGTTTGACCGAATCATCAAAACTTTAGCATCTCCCGGGATAACTGCGGTGAAATTCAATTATATCGCCCGTTTTTCGCCAATTCCTGGACTGGGCTGAGGGATGTATTTTTTCAGGTTAAAAGAGAAAATAGGCATCAGAAAAGAAAAGTGGCCCATCTCCGCCTGGGAAATTTTAGTACAAATGTTCAGACTGTCAACTCCGGTGCTGCCATGCAGTCTGAAGGAGTAATTTAGATAGTCAACAGCTTAGGGGACAAGGGAGCAGCCAGTTTAATTCCGATCGAGGTGGAGTTTCCTGATATAGTTTTAAAAGCAGTCGGTTCAAGACAAAAAGACATGGTTACTAGGGGCGAACGAGGAGTAGAAGTGAGGAAAAACGAGAGCTTTTCTCTGGCTTCCTATCTGGAGGAAAAGCGGTTAATTGTCGAGTCAGCTTTAGATAGCTCTTTAGTTATCGGCAATCCTGCCAAAATCTACGAGGCGATGCGCTATTCTCTCCTCGCCGGTGGCAAACGTCTGCGGCCGATTTTATGTCTGGCTACCTGTGAATTGATGGGGGGTTCCCTAGAGATGGCTTTACCCACCGCTTGCGCCCTAGAAATGATTCACACTATGTCATTAATTCATGACGATTTACCCGCCATGGATAACGATGATTACCGACGCGGGAAATTAACCAATCACAAGGTTTTTGGCGAAGATATCGCTATTTTAGCCGGGGATGGTCTCCTGGCCTACGCTTTCGAGTATGTGGCTACCCAGACTCGTAATGTACCTCCCCTACAGATTTTAGAGGTAATTGCCCGTTTAGGTCGCACGGTCGGGGCAGCGGGTTTAGTGGGGGGTCAGGTTTTAGACTTGGAATCCGCAGGAAAACCCGATATTTCGGCGGAAACTCTCGGTTTTATCCATACTCAGAAAACCGGGTCCCTGTTGGAGACTTCTGTGGTGTCGGGGGCAGTTTTAGCGGGGGCAAAAGCGGAAGATATAGCTAAATTAGCCCGTTACGCTCAAAATATTGGCTTGGCTTTCCAAATTATCGATGATGTTCTCGATATCACGGCGACAAAGGAGGAATTGGGCAAAACCGCCGGTAAGGATCTACAGGCACAAAAAGCCACCTATCCTAGTCTCTGGGGGATAGAAGAGTCCCGCCAGCAAGCTCAACAGTTAATAGATAGTGCCATCGGTGAATTGAGTGGCTACGATGAGGCCGCTGAACCTTTACGGGCCATCGCCGAGTATATTGTTAATCGTAAAAATTAAATTAAACGAATGAGATTATGCAGGACTTCGAGCAGGTGTTACACAATCAAATACTGCTAGTCTCTCTTTTAGCTTGTTTCACTGCCCAGGGACTAAAAGCGCTGATTGAGTTAATCCGCGATGGTAAGGTGAGTCTGCGCTATCTAGTCTCGTCGGGAGGAATGCCTAGCGCTCACTCGGCGCTGGTGGGGGCCTTGGCTACTGGGGTAGGATTACAGATGGGTTGGTCTAGTCCCGAATTTGCGATTGCGGCGCTTTTTGCGGTTATTGTTATGTATGATGCGGCTGGAGTGCGTCAGGCAGCGGGAAAACAGGCCCGGATTCTCAATCAAATTATCGATGAAATGTTCCAGGAGGGCAAGGAATTTAACGAGGAACGTTTAAAGGAATTAATTGGTCATACTCCTTTTCAAGTGCTGGTCGGTTTAAGCTTAGGTATCGGTATCGCCATGGTGCTGCTCTGTCATTAATTGAGGTGTTTTCTGGGGTTGAGATAAACTAGATTTAATAACTGAAAATCCGGGGTAATCACTCATGTTACAATCCCTAAAAATTGAGGGCTTTTGCGGTTTTCCAAGTTTTGAGATGGCCAATCTTGGTACGCCAATTCAAATTTGAAACGCATCAGCAGCAATGTTTGAGATAGAGGCAAAAAGGAATCAAATTAGAAGATGTACCAGACTGAGCCTGAATCCGCCGTATGAAAAGCGATTAAAATCGTCATAATTTCCCCCAGACATAAGCTTATTTTTCGTTGTCGAGTCTTCAGTCCATAAGCAAGTAAGCTTTTTGAGCATTGAGGTGCAAATTATTGGCAAAAATCATCGACAGGACAGAATAAAGCATCTATACTAACCCTAGGGCAAGGTGGCTGAATGGTTTTCTGTTTTTCAGCA
Organism: Microcystis flos-aquae FACHB-1344; assembly: GCF_014698375.1. Classification (NCBI taxonomy): domain Bacteria; kingdom Bacillati; phylum Cyanobacteriota; class Cyanophyceae; order Chroococcales; family Microcystaceae; genus Microcystis; species Microcystis flos-aquae. The sequence goes on from NZ_JACJSW010000216.1 coordinate 64,302, forward strand.
TATCACTTCTCCCTTTTCTTATCCCGAACTCAGGTTATATATAAGGAGAATAATTAACCATGACCGAAAATAGAGGACCGATTCCTGTAGTTGTCAACGGTGCAGCCGGTAAAATGGGACGGGAAGTCATTAAAGCCGTTGCTCGTGCCGACGATATGATCTTAGTGGGTGCAGTGGATCGAAATCCAGCTTTTCGAGGTCAAGATGTGGGGGAAGTGGCCGGTTGTGAACCCCTAGAAGTGCCGATTCTCGACGATTTGCAGAGTGTTTTAGTCCTGGCAACTCAGGAAAAAGTGCAAGGGGTGATGGTGGATTTTACCCATCCCGACGGTGTTTATGACAATACCCGCAGTGCGATCGCCTATGGAGTGCGTCCCGTGGTGGGAACTACGGGATTATCGCCGGCACAACTGCAAGATTTAGCCGAATTTGCCGAAAAAGCCAGCACCGGCTGTTTAGTTATCCCCAATTTTTCCATTGGCATGGTTTTACTACAACAGGCTGCCCTGCAAGCATCCCGCTACTTTGATCATGTGGAAATTATCGAACTGCATCACAATCAAAAAGCAGACGCACCCAGTGGAACGGCCATTAAAACCGCCGAATTACTGGCCGAATTAGGTAAAACCTTTAATCCTGCCCAAGTTTCCGAAAAAGAAACTATCCCCGGCGCTAGAGGCGGTTTAACTGCTGAGAACATCCGTATTCATAGCGTGCGTCTACCCGGTTTAATTGCCCACCAAGAAGTCATTTTCGGTTCCCCCGGGGAAATCTATACCCTTCGTCATGATACCAGCGATCGCTCCTGTTATATGCCGGGGGTTCTCCTCTCTATCCGCAAAGTTACTCAGCTGCAATCCCTCGTCTACGGTTTAGAAAAAATCCTCTAAATCAAGATAGGTAGTGATTTTATGGTAGTGGTAATAGCTCAAACCTTTGCTAATTGGGCATTGTCGTCATCAATAAAGTACCAAACAGTTCGGCACCCCCCTGATCAAGGTTAGGGGGGATCGAAGGCACAATCTATCTTCTATTTAATTAGAACCACTTACTTAAACTCAATGGTAAAATAAGCCCATGAGCGCTTTTCCTACCCCAGAACTCGATAAAATCCTCAAAGAAAAAGATATTCAAGGAGAACAGGAAAGACAAACCCTGCTGGCAAAAACTCAACAATGGCTTCATGAAAATGCGGTAAAATACGGAATTAATCGAGCTTATATCTTTGGCTCCGTGACTCGTCCCTATAAATTTCACCCCGGTTCTGATGTGGATATTGCCGTCGAAAATATCAATCCCGAACTGCACTTTGAGGCTATTAGTATTCTTTCCTATTATCTGGGGAGAGAGGTGGATATTATTCTGCTGAAAAACTGTCATTTTGCCCACCGCGTTCGGGAAGAAGGAATTTTATGGACAACCGACAACTAATCCTGTTGAAAGCTGATATAAATGCTCAATTACAGTTAATCAAAGCCATCGATGGTAAAGTTGCTGTTAGAGCCGAAGGTGTTAATCCCGATGATGTCATTCGCCTAGAAAGCATTGCCTATCAAATCCATAATTTATACAGTGCCACTGAGGATTTACTTAAAATAGTGGCTACCTGTTTTGAAAATCATATTGCCGATACTCGGCAATGGCATACAGCCTTATTAAACAGACAGAATGACTGTCCCTATCCCCGGAATTCGTCCTGCTTTTATTTCTTCAGAAACCGCCGCTTTGTTAAATAGTTTGCGAGGATTTCGGCACTTTTTTCGTCATGCCTACGGCACAAATATTGATTATGAGCAATTGAAAGTTAATTTAGACAGGGCAAGAAAAATCTACAGAAACTTAGAAAAAGATATTCAAATTTTCTTTGAACAATGGGCAGAAAGTTAAGCTAAATCCTCGATATTATAATGATTATGTCGGTCAATAATCCCTATCTTGAATACTGGCAAAAACGCCAAAAAGAACAGCAGGAATATAATCAAAAATTAGCTCAAGAGGCAAGGAAAAATCTCCCGCCAGTTATTGATTATTTAAAAGAAAATTTCCCAATTACAAAAATTATCCTGTTTGGTTCTCTAGTTAAAGGTAAATTTCAGGAAACTTCTGATATTGATCTAGCAGTGGCTGGCATACCCCCAGAAAGTTTTTTTCAAGCTTTAGGAAAAGTTAATTTAATTAGCGCTCGCTGGATTGATTTAAAGCCTATAGAAGACTTAGAACCTCATTTTCTTAAAAGAGTTTTGCAAACAGGAGAATGTCTTTATGCGTCCGATGAGTGCCAGTGAATTACAAGAAATCGCCCTTGATATTGCCACTGAAGTTAATAGATTAAATCGGCTAGAAAGCCAAATGCGTTTAGTTCAAGCGGAAATGCTAACCAACCCGGCACTAGCCGATATTTGTGCCGAAAGTTTAGCCCTAAAACTCCATAACTTCTATACAGGATGTGAACGAATTTTTCAAATTATCGCTTCTGAGTTAAATGGTGGCTTACCATCTAGTTATGACTGGCATAGAAGGCTATTAAATCGTATGAGCAAACCTCAAGATTATCGTCCTGCTGTATTACGAGAAGATACAGTACATAAACTTAATGAATACCTAAGCTTTCGGCACGTTGTTCGCAATATCTACGGTTTTGAATTGGAAAAACAAAAACTAGAAAATCTGGTTAATAACTATTATAATACATGGCTACAAGTCCAAGAAGATATTAATAGTTTTATCCTTTGGTTAAAAACCACAGCAGACAGTCTTAATTAAACCTCAAAGACAAGATTGCTTGTTGAGATGGGGAAAGAGGCAACACCCCCCCAACCCTACCCGACGTCGGGGGGAGATTTAGCTAATCTAAGGATAGGCGGTTAAAATGCGTCTTAGCCTATTCATAAAAGAACTGATGAGCCGTCAACTTCATTTCACAGTGGTTATTCTGACTTGAGAAAGTTATTAACTTACTTCCGATGATTGCTGTACTTTCTGACCTATTTTTGGTTCCGTCCCTGCCAACAATCTTTTAATATTACCCTGATGACGAACAATCACATAGATTCCCCCCATCAAACTAAATAACATATAGGGGAGAGGTTGACCCAAAACAACCATTAAAATATTCACCACCAGCGCCCCGATAATCGAACCTAAAGAAACAATCCGGAAAAGTGCCAGAATAACTAAAAAACTCGCCAAAGTTCCGCAAGCCACTAGGGGATTCATCACTAATAAAACCCCTAAACTGGTGGCGACGGATTTACCACCGCTAAAATTCAAGAAAATCGATTTACTATGACCGATGATTGCCCCCAATCCCGCCCCAATAATTAACCAGTAATACCAACTTTCTGGAAGAGGATTGACATCAATAAAATATAGCCCGCGTACCAGGGCCACCGCCGCCATTCCTTTTAACATATCAATTAATAATACCGTCGCCCCGGCAGATTTTCCCAGAGTTCTCAACACATTGGTGGCCCCAGTGGAACCGGAACCATAGTCACGAATATCGATACCTTTGCTGTATTTACCGATTAAATAACCCGTGGGAATCGAACCGAGCAGATAGGATAAAAGTAAGATAGTAAGACTGATAAGAATCGGAATAAGCATAAATTAAGCCCAATTTTTAGCAAGAGCGAGCGCCGTTATCAGTGTATCAGCCCGAAGACAAAAAACCACTCACAGGGAACCATAGACGGGAATTGCCGCCCCGCGCAAGTCCTTAGCTCCTTCCCCTGCCAGAAAACAGATCACCTCGGCTAGAGATTGGGGACTTACCCAGTCCTTGGCATTTGCCTCTCCCATCGCTTCCCGGTTGCCCGGAGTATCGATAATGCTGGGCAAAACCACGTTAGCGGTAATATTAGTCTGTTTGGTTTCTTCTGCGATCGCTTGGGTTAAAGCCACTACCGCCGCTTTCGAGGCACAATAGGCGGCCAAATTTGCCCCCGGTTGTACGGCACCACGAGAACCGATAGTGACGATACGACCATAATTATGAAGTTTCATCGAGCGTAAACAGTGTTTACACAGTAAAAAAGTGCTATGGAGGTTTAAATCGAACATTTTTAGCCAATCTTCATAGCTAAACTCCTCCGTCGCCCCCATGGTAAAACCCCCGACTAGATGAATTAAAACATCGACCCGACCGAGATCATCAATTAATCTAGCCACGGCAGTTTCTTGGGTTAAATCCACCCTGACAAAGCGAATACGCTCAAATTCCGCCGCACTCAGCCGAGATTTCAGACGACCCACCTCCCTTTCCTCCCGATAGGTCATGGTTAGATGACCGCCATGGTGTAAAACCGCCGGAGTGACTCCTAAACCCAGTCCTCCCGTACCGCCGGTCAGCAATACCCGTTTATCTTTCATATTGATTGATAGATAGTCGATCTGTCCAATTATAGATGATTTAACGGGACAATTGGGCAATATTACCGCCTTTCTCGCCGGACTAGGATTCCTTCATCGCTTGTTTTTTCTCCGCCTTCAGGTCGCGACTGCTGGCGGCGGCAATTTCCGCATCCATCAGGGTGCGTCCGGTAGCTGCTAGATAGACATCATCGAGACTAGGACGGGATTGGGCCATGCTAAACACGGGTAATCCCGATTCGGCTAGGGTTTGTTCAATTTTGCTTAAAGGATTGCTATTGGCCGTGACGATGAGATTCAGGGAGTTACCCTGGGCGGTATTAACGATTACTTCCTCGACAAAAGGCAGACGGGATAATAATTCTTTCGCTTGGAAAGCTTCTTCCTCTGGGGAAAATTCCCGCACTTTCAGGGTAATGCGATCGCCACCCAGTTGCTCCTTCAGTTGTGAGGGGGTACCGCGAGCGATGACGATACCATTGTCGATAATTGCCAAGTTATCGGCCAAAGCGTCGATTTCTTCGAGATAATGGCTGGTAATTAATACACTGGTTCCGGCCGCCCGCAATTGTCGCAGAAAATCCCAGACAATCAAACGACTTTCGATATCGAGTCCCACAGTCGGTTCATCTAGCACCAAAACTTCTGGCTGATGCAGTAATCCCGCCGCTAAATCCAGCCGTTTTTTGATGCCGCCGGAATAGGTTCCCGTTTTTTTGTCGGCGTATTCCTCTAATCCTAAAAGATTTATTAATTCTTTGATGCGCTCTCTTGACTTTTGAGCGGGAATGTGATAGAGAGCCGCTTGTAGTTGCAACAGTTCCCGGCCGGTGAGCATTTTATCGAGGGCGACTTCTTGGGCAACGTAACCCAGGCGTTTACGGGCGGATTTGGGGTTATTCAGGGCATCGACACCCCCCACCTCGATTTTGCCGCCATCGGGTTTAGCAAGGGTGCAAAGACAGCGAATCGTGGTGGTTTTCCCCGCACCATTGGGACCGAGTAAACCGAAGATTTCTCCCGCTGCCACGGTAAAGGAGATATCTTTAACCGCTGCTGTCTGACCGTAGGATTTTTTTAACTTTTCGATCACCACCGCAAGGGTCATAAGCTGATTTTCGCCGACTTGAGCGAGACAATTTTTTTGTTAACTTTCTTGGTCTATTTTAACCCACATTCCCCACTGCAAAATCTAGTACAGCTTTGTTTATAGCGTTTTTCAGTCTGCTGAGGTACAAAAGTGATGGGTTTTAGGCACTCATGCAAGAGGCAGAAGGCAAAAGGGAAGAAAAATAGGTGTACCTCACTAGCTTAGGAAACGCTATATCTTTTTTGATCAAGATAAACTTTGACGGGATTTGGCCTCATCCCCAGAGAACCGGCTGCTGTTCTGGCGTTGCCTGTTCCTTGATCCACCTCGACCCCTTTAGATGCTCGGGCAACTTATTGGGACAGCATTGTTCACGTTAACTTAAATTAACTTTGTTGGCAAAAGTGAATCGGAACAAGGGTTTTTCGCTAGAATGATAATGATTATCGTTCTAATTAAGGAGAGAAATCATGGTTCTACAGGTCTCTGGGGTAGGATTAGTTTGTGCTGGGAATAAAATCGGCGAAAAAAGCCCTAAATATCCATTTATCGCTGTTAGCTTCATTTTATCGCTTTCTTTCGCCCTGGTAACGGTGGCTAAGGCTGAAGAGCCTGCCATTGGTCAGAGTTTGCCCGAATTTTATATCGGGGTGGATAATCAAATCACCTTAACTCGGGGCATCTATGCGGGATTAGCCAATCCTAACTATAACCGGTTAACTCTTCTGGTTGCTCACCGAGAGGGAACCCCTCATTTTCACGGTATCGGCACTTACAGTTATTCCGGACCGTCTAGTAATCCAGTAGTTAATCCTACTAACAGCAATAATCGCATTCCTGAGACTTCTACAGGATTGCCTCCTCTCTCCTTAATTGCGGGAAAAGGAATTTTTCAGAATAGTTTTGTTAGTGCTGCCACTGGGGAGGAATATAGCAATCTACTGATGCAATCAGTGGCAACTATTAATAATTCCTCTGACTTGGGAGAACAAGCTCTTTTTAACAGTTCTGGGGGACGGTGGAATCGGTCGTTAGGTAATGCCAACCTATCCTTACAACTGTTAGAGATTAGTGATGGATTAACAGTAGCTAACTCTTTAGGAAAGACAATTTTAGCTAATGCTGGCGATATCTATGCGATCGGGACTGGTGATAACTTCTCCTTTTTACCGAAGTTTCTTGCCTCTCGACCAGGAAAATATTCAGCCAGTTTTAAGCTGGTAGATCTTAGCCTTTCTTGGGGAGAGTCAGGAATTTTTAACCTAGATTTTCAAACAGTTCCCGAACCATCAACTCTGATCGCCTTAATACTGTTCGGGTCAATTGTATTAACTAGATCGAGTAGTAAAAACTAAAACCAATCGGTTTTGGAGAGAGCAAAATTATCCCCAAAACCGCTCCAGATCGAGATCGGCTTTGTTGAAATGGAAAACAGGGATTATTCCCTAAAAAACTAGCAACTTTTTTGACTATAATAACGACAAGATTATCAGTATAGTTTTAAACTATCCTAGGATAAGCCCTATCTCGATCGCAATATATATTTATGAAATTTAGTGAAATTGCCCAAAAATTAAGCCCTTTAGTCTCTGCTCACAGTTTAACTGCCTATCCCGACAGAAATCCCCAAATTAAAGCCATAACTCCCATCGAAACCGCCCTAGTCGATACCATTAGCTATATCGAAGGGGGAAAATTTGCTGCCTTTGTCGCCAAAACTGAGGCTACTGCCCTAATTCTGCCCCTGGATGCCAATTTACAACAACAGGCCGACGAACGCGGCATCCCTTGGTTAGCTAGTGCCAATCCCCGACTTTTATTCGCCCACGCCATCAAATTATTCTATCAACCCTTTCAGCCCCAACCCTACATTCACGCCACCGCCGTGGTGCATCCATCGGCTAAAATCGGCCATAAAGTCGCCATCGGGGCCCATGCCGTGGTAGAAGCCAATGTCACCCTCGGTGATGGTGTTTGCATTCATCCTAACGCCGTTGTTTACCCCGGGGTGCATATTGGTGATCGCACAATTCTCCACGCTAACTGTACCATCCATGAACGGGTACAAATCGGCAATGATTGCGTTATCCACAGTGGTGCTGTTATCGGTGCCGAGGGCTTCGGTTTTGTGCCGGTTCCCGAAGGCTGGTTTAAGATGGAACAATCGGGTATCGTGGTCTTGGAAGATGGGGTAGAAATTGGCTGTAATAGCACCGTGGATCGTCCGGCAGTGGGAGAAACCCGCATCGGTAGCCAGACTAAGATCGATAATCTCGTCCATATTGCCCATAATTGCCAAATTGGCCAAGCCTGCGCCCTAGCAGGACAGGTAGGCATGGCAGGAGGCGTAAAAGTGGGCAATCGCGTTATTTTAGCGGGACAGGTGGGCATTGCCAATCAAGCGGCGATCGGGGATGGTGCGATCGCAACCGCCCAAACCGGCATTCACAACGATATCGGGGCAGGAGAAGTGGTTTCTGGTTCTCCCGCTATGCCGCATAAGTTATTCCTCAAGGTAGCAGCCGCTTACAAGCGTTTACCCGAAATCTATCAAGCGGTTAAGCAATTTAAAAAATAGCCCTATTCAGGGGACAGGAGACAGGAGACTCCGAGACAGGAGACAGGAGATTATTTCTATTTATTCTCCCTTCTCCCCACTTCCCCACTTCCCCACTTCCCCACACCCCACACCCCCATCTCCCCACTGATAACTGATAACTGATAACTGATAACTGAATCAAAGTGACTCGCAAAAGCAAGGGCGCTATCGCCGCAGGACATCCAAAAACTGCCGAAGCTGGACAATTAATCTTAGAAATGGGCGGAAATGCCTTCGATGGGATAGTTGGCTCGATTTTAGCGGCTTTCGTGGTCGAATTCACCCTCGCTTCGGCGGGGGGCGGCGGTTTTTTACTAGCACATACCAAAGAAAAAGTCAATACCCTTTTTGATTTTTTTTGTCAAACTCCCAAATATAAAAAACCCTTGACAAATATCGACTTTTACCCAGTGGCGATCGATTTTGGTGGTGCTAGTCAAGATTTTCACATTGGCCGAGGTGCGATCGCTACGACCGGAGCATTACGGGGATTGGAAACAGTGCAGAAAAAACTGGGAAAATTGCCCTTTGCCGTGGTAGCGGAACCAGCGATCGAATATGCTCGTCAAGGCTACATTTTGAGCCAATATAACGGCTTTTGCCTGGGTTTACTCGCTTCGATCCTGCTCAAAGATAGAGAGGGTTTAAAAGTATATGCTCCCCAAGGAAAACTCCTCCAAGCTGGCGATCGCTGTGTGATGAGGGATTTTGCCAACACCTTAGAGGAATTAAGCAAAAAAGGTGTAAAAGACTTTTATGAGGGAGAAATCGCCCACCAAATCGCCAAAGATATGCAGGAGGGCGGTTATCTTACCCTAGAGGATTTAAGTCATTACCAAGTCATTGAGAGAAAACCCCTAAAAAGCCAATATCGAGGTTACGAAATCCTGACTAATCCGCCTCCTAGTTCTGGAGGAATTCTCCTGGCTTTTGCCCTAAAATTACTAGAAACAGTCAATTTATCGGCTTTAGAGCATCTGGGAGCCAAACATCTGCAAATTTTAACGGAAGTGATGGCCTTAACCAATCAAGCGCGCGCTCAAGGCTACGATAATTTTATCCATCAGGAGGGAATCGAAGAGCAATTCCTCTCGTCGGAATTTTTAGGCAAATATCCCAATAAATGGGGCAGTACCACCCATATTAGTGTTATCGATGGGGAAGGTAATGCCGCCAGTGCCACCTTTTCCAACGGGGAAGGATCGGCTTATACCGTGCCGGGGACGGGAATTATGCTCAATAATATGATCGGGGAAGCGGACTTAAATCCCTTTGGTTTTCACAATTGGCCGGTTGATCGTCGTTTATCCTCAATGATGTCCCCGACGATGATTTTAGAGGAAGGAAAGCCGCGATTTGTTCTCGGTTCTGGGGGTTCCAATCGCATTCGCACCGCTATCTTGCAGGTTATTAGCAATTTAATCGATTTTCGGCAATCTTTAGCCGCTGCGATCACCGCATCGCGCATACATTGGGAAAATCAACAATTAGGAATTGAACCTTTAGAAGATCGGGAAAATATGCTCAAAAATCTGGTTTTACCCGCAAATACTCAAGTATCCCGGTGGCAAGAACAAAATATGTTTTTTGGGGGTGTGCATGGGGTGGCAGTGAATGATCGGGGGGAATTAACCGCTACGGGCGATCCGCGTCGGGATGGAGTAGGATTAGTGATTAGGGATTTTTAGGTAATGGGTACAACTTGCAGGCGTAACCCAAGTGCTTGCAAAACCTTAAGAACTGTAGCAAACTCACCGATTACCCTGATTCGACAAAGATTTGTAGAGACTCTCCCGTCCCAAACCCGTCTCACGAGCAATACGAGTCATCCCTTGAGAACGGGCAATATCCCCTAATGCTGCCACTACTAAGCTAGGATCGCCATCTTCGAGGGCAGCTTCCAGATAAGCAGCGATATCTTCTTTTGTTTTCAAATGATCTGCTGCATCCCAAGGATAAGTCTGAATTGTAGCCATAGAGAACCTCCTATCAGTATTGGGCTAAATCTAATGCCGTTTTGATGTCTCGTTCCAAATCAATCGAATCTGATTGTAGCCGGTGCTTAAAAGACGGTGGCTTTCATGCTCCCGTGTTACTATCGGTAATTAGTAATCGGCCAACATAGTGGTGTGAGCTTGTTTACTTCTTATCGTTTACTGTTTACTTTCGAGATACTCATGTTGCTCTTGCGTTATGGTATTACCGTGAGTGCGGTGCTTGGGTTGATTTTCTTGGCTGAATCCTCGGTTAAGGCACAAACTCAGTCCGCTGCCGATTTATTGAAGAAACCCCGACCTACTGCCAATCCAGTTTCTCAATTGCCTGGTCCATCGGCGGCACCGGCAACCACGGAAGCGGATACCAAGGCCCCTAATTATCTTAATCCTAGTGGCAATCCCCTAATTTTTCCCACCAAACCGGACGAGGTGAATATTAGGGTAGTACAACCGCTCACCTTAAATCAAGCGATCGAATTAGCTTTAAAAAATAATCAGACCTTACAGACCGCCAGGGTCGATTTAGAAATCGCTCGCGCCCAATTAAAGGAACAACAGGCCGCTTTATTGCCCACTGCCTCCGCAGAGGCCAGTCTCACCCAGGATCAATCGGCAGCTGCCCAAAGACAGAATGAGTTAGCTCGTCAACAGGGCATCCCAGCAGTTACACCCGAAGATAGTACCAACCTTCAGGGTAGTGTTCGGATTGTCTATGGGGTTTATACAGGGGGTGAACGGGCAGCCCAGATCAAAAGGGCCGAAAAGGTCATCCGGCAACGGGAATTAGAGGTGGAACGAGTCTCGGAACAAACTCGTTTTGATGCCACCGATGCCTATTATGAATTACAGAGGGGTGATGCCCAAGTAGCGATCGCCCAAGCCTCGATCGAAGATGCTAGTCAAAGTTTACGAGATGCTCAATTATTGGAGCAAGCGGGACTAGGAACCCGATTTGCTGTCCTACAGGCGGAAGTTGACCTAGCCAACGCTAACCAAGACTTAACCCGGGCGATTTCTACCCAGCGTATTTCCCGACGGCGACTGGCACAGATATTGAGTGTCGGCCAACACATCGAGTTAACCGCTGCCGATGAGATTCGCGAGGCGGGAACTTGGGGCTTGAGTCTTGATGATAGTATCGTTTTGGCCTACAAAAATCGCGCGGAATTAGAACAACAACTCTTACAACGGGAAATTAGCGCAGAAGACCGCTCGATCGCTATTTCGGCGGTGATTCCCCAAGTGGACCTTCTGGGCGAGTATAATGTCCTCAACGATCTCAGTGATGCTGCTGGTTTTGGCGATGGTTTTAGCGTCGGTGGCCGGATTCGTTGGACTTTCTTTGATGGTGGTCGTGCTTTTGCCCGCGCTCGTCAAGCGGAAAGAAATATCGATCGCGCCGATACGGAATTCTCCCTCCGTCGCAATGAAATTCGCCTTCAAGTGGAGGAATCCTACTATAGTTTGATTTCTAACCAAGAAAACATCAAAACTTCGCAAAAAAGCATTGAATCCGCCACGGAAAGTCTGCGATTAGCCCGTTTACGCTTTCAGGCGGGTGTGGGAACCCAAACGGATGTGATCAACTCCCAACGGGATTTAACCGATGCCAGAAGCCGTTATCTACAGGCGATCGTCGATTACAATAGATCCTTGAATAGTCTCCAGCGAGCGATTAGTAATTTACCGGATAATCGTTTGTTTGAAGTGCGTTAATTGTGGGATTTATCGAGGTGTGGTGTGGGGGGAGATAGCCAAATCTCCCCTATTTTAACGAGTTTGGATAATTCTAATCTGTTGTTCCCGCAATTGCTGCATGGTGGGAGTTTTCTGTAGCTCTTGCACCTGCGGACGCAGATTATGACAACGAGAGGAATTAATGCTACCGCATTGATTTTCGAGCGTGTTCAGTCGCCGCTGCTCGATTTGGGGACTGGTGCGAAAGTTTAATTGCTGATTGTATTGGGGATATTTTTGGTAAGCGCAGGATTCAGCCCCCGCTAAACAACGCTCACTGATAGGCAATTGGGCCAAGACTAGGTTGCCGCTAACGCCAACCCAACCCAGACCCAGAAACAAACCTGATAATAAAGAATTTTTAGTGATCATCGCCAATATAGTTAGTAAAAGTATAGTCAAATATAGACAGACTGAATTCCATTTCAGAAATTCCCTTCACTTTTACTTCGAGAGATTAATTCTCCTTGGGTGAACTACGCACCTCTCTATCCCATAGCGGTTAAACGCATTTGGGAATGCTTTTCGTAAAATATTGTAGGAACCTATGACATCAGATTGAACCAGAATCCCCTTATCTGTACGATATAACCCTCGCGAAATTCTTTTTCCTGAAAACACTGGCTTTTCAGTTATCTGTCCATAAACGGGGAGAGGATCGTCATTCAAAAAATTAGAAGCTGAGGTATAGGATTCTTCTTGAATAATCACTTTAATTCCCGCTAACTGACATTTATAACTAATCATCTCAATTAATCGAGCATGAGGAATAGTTACCAACTTTTGATTATTGACTTTCCCTAAGTTTACCTCTTGTTTCCACCCTGGATTATTACCAATAACTAAAGTAGTAATTTGTTGGTCAACTAAGAGCTTAACCAAATAACGACTAGCTTTATGAAGATAATTATCTACTTTCTGATTTCGAGAGCGAGTTAAACGGCGAATCCTCTGGGAACTTTGACGATTGCCTTTTAACAGAGATTGTAACTTAGCTCGACGTTGGTTATAAAATTGATTCAGGCTTTTTAACGGTCTGCCATTAATCAACAAAGGGATAAAATCCGGTTGATTTGAAGTTACAGCCATCAAATTATCTATGCCTAAATCTATCGCAGCTATCTTTTCATTAGGAGCTAAGAACTGTTCAGTTTTCTCATAAATTACCTCGATTACATAACAATCACATTTAGGAACTATTCTGACTTCTACTATGCCCTCAGCCACTCTCGTCGGCAAGGCGTTGAAGTACCTGATAATTTGACTATTCCTTGCCTAAGACCTACTTTGCTTATAGCTTGAATCGTGTAAACTAAGAGATTTCGTCCTTTTTTTGGCTCCTTATAGCCAGGGATTTTGGGTTTGACCAGAAATTTATCGGGGTGACTTTTAAACTCCGATGAAGCGGCAAAAAATGATGGCCAGTTCCGGTCTAATCCTCTTAAAACTTGTTGGGAAACTTTAGCGGGTAAAGCTTGATACTGTTCTGTCTTTGACCTCAGAGAGGCCATCTGATTATAGGTCAAATAGCCATGGCCATAAATGAAGTTTTGTCGGATTAAATAATTGGCTGAGTTGTAAAGATTTTTAGACTGCCAAGATAAATTATCTATCTCAGCCCAAAATCGATGTCCTTTCTTGATAATGTGTCTTTCGGCTACTAACATTATTGTCCGTTGTCTTTTAACTCAGCGTCGGGTTTTGAAGGGTTGTCATCCGTTGTGATAATTGTACCAGAAGGCAATTGATAGCCTGTTAAATTCCCTTGTTTCCACCACCTCCAAGCCGTTCGATAACTTATTCCTGTTTTTTTTGCCTAGTCTGATAGTTTTGTCTGTACATATTACCATGAATGACTATATATGACCATATTTGTATTGAAACTTTACAATACCTCGGTGATCAAAAAATGTAATCTCAGCATTGGCGGCCATGACGGTAATTACCCGGCAGACTCTCGATCATCGGAAATTTTGGGTCTGAAACCCCGCCGTTCTAGGTTGGCTTTACGTTAGAATTAAAAGGCCAGTCTCGAAAACCAAGTGGACGGCGCAGCACCTTGAAAACTCGGCTTAGGGGGTTCCGACCAGAAAAGCTTGGCCGGGTAAAAAGTCGCGCGCAACAAGTACAAGAAGCTATAGGCGGTCAACGTACCGTGGGACACACGGAATCGGGCTTCTGAAATGGGGCGAAAGTCTGTGGACTCTGTGTAAGACAGTACATGGTTTTTTAACTGTGGTATGCGACGGTGGTGGAAGCAGAAACTTAAATCGTGAGGTTTAGGAATCGCCGCACTTTTAGGGCGGCGAGGATGTCAAGATTCCACCTCTTTTATTCTAGTCAATTTTTCTCGCCCCGCCCACGATAGCTGAAAACAGCCCATTGCCAGCTTAAGATCACTGGGTTAGGCGATCGTTCCCGTCAAGGGGGAACTAGGACTAGCATAGGACTTAATCGGCATTCTTCCCGCTAAATAGGCTAAACGTCCCGCTTTTGCCGCCATTCCCATGGCTTGCGCCATCATAGCCGGATTGGCCGCCATAGCGATCGCACTGTTAATTAATAAAGCATCGGCCCCCATTTCCATGGCCCGGGCTGCTTCTGAGGGTGTACCGATCCCGGCATCTACCACCACGGGAATTTTGGCCGATTCGATGATAATCGCGATATTTGCCTCATTTTTAAGGCCCTGTCCCGACCCGATCGGCGATCCTAGGGGCATAACCGTGGCGCAGCCAGCCTCCTCTAAACGTTTGGCCAAGAGAGGATCGGCATTAATATAGGGCAGTACGGCAAAACCTTCTTTAACTAATTGTTCCGCCGCTTGCAAAGTTCCGATCGGATCGGGTAATAAATATTTAGGATCGGGAATAACTTCGAGTTTAATAAAGTTATTGTCTTCCTGTCCCAATAATTTGGCCATTTCTCGCCCTAAACGAGCCACCCGAATCGCTTCTTCGGCCGTTTGACAACCGGCAGTGTTGGGTAACATCCAGATTTTCGACCAATCAATCGCCTCTGCTAATCCCTCATGACCGGGTGCGTTCGTTTGTACTCGTCTAACGGCAACTGTGACAATCTGACATTCACTGGCACTAATACTTTCCTGCATAGTCGTCAGATTGGCATATTTGCCAGTCCCAGTCATCAAGCGGGAGTGAAAGGTTTTCCCGGCAATGGTGAGGCGATCATTCTGGGGCGATAAAAGCGCTTGGGGTTTATTCTCAAGGATAGTTAAGGACATAGGTGGAACAGTAACGGGGGATGGTTGATTAAAGCGATCGCAGCTAAAATGGGTCAAAATGGGATTAACTTTGTCATTAATCACCAGGTCAGCGATCAAGGAAGCAGTGACAGGAGCGAGTAAAATGCCGTTACGATAGTGACCGGTGGCTAAAATCAGGTTATCACAGCTACTGCAGCCTAAAATGGGCAATTCATCCGCTGTACCCGGGCGGAATCCCCACCACATTTCCTCGATTTCCCAGTCAGCTAAAGGGGGATAGAGACGGGTAGCGCGCTCAAAAAGGGTTTGTAGTCCTTGGGGTGTATTACCCGTTTGCCAGGCCACTTTTTCGGAAGTGGCCCCGATAATTAAACGACCATTGCGACGGGGAACCAGATAGGTTTGCGGACCGAATAAAACTCTCGCTAAGGTCTGGTTAGGGGGCATTTTTACCGCGGCCATTTGACCTTTGACGGGATGGATGGGGAGGGGTAAAAGTTGACTCGTCCAGGCTCCCGTCGCTAAAATGTAAATTTTTGCTTCTAATTCCCCAATTGAGGTATAAATACTCTTGACTTTTCCCTGCTTTTGCTGTATGGCGTGGACTTCGATGCCTTGGCGAATTTCTACCCCTAAATTTTCGGCCGCTTGTTGCAGCGCAGTCACTAGCTGCCGGTTATCCACTTGTCCATCGTCGGGATACCACCAACCACCGATCACATCTTTACCTAGTCCGGGTTGGTAAAGGTGAACTGCATTGCTGTCTAACCAAATTTTATTAACTTCCTCGGTAGTAACGGGCTGATCTAGCTCGTAAACGGGAGCAAGAATACCGCAGGGATAGTAACCGCTGTTTATCCCCGTTAAATCCTCGATTTTGCGGCTCCACTCTGGATATAGCCAGCGCGATTGCAGACAAAGATCGAGAAAGGGACTCGGGGGAATCCCCTCCGCATGGGGGGCCAACATTCCCGCAGCCGCACGACTAGCGGCCTGAGCTATATCTCGAACTAGGAGGGTAACTTTTGCCCCGCGCAATTGCAAATCGACGGCGATCGCTAATCCGATGATACCACCGCCCACGATCAAAATTTCGCTAGTTGAGTTCATAAAGTCTCTGACACCAAAAATAATTACTGAAATGAAAAGGAATTAGAAGTTAGAAAAAGAAAAACGTAGTAAAATAAGATATATAGTCTTTTTATCCCAATTAATCATAATTTTTAGCTTGATTGACTACTAAAATCGCAATTAGTCAGCCGAGAGGGGGAAGAAGTGAGGCTACTGGCATAATTTAAGCTTAAGATGATTTGTAGTCGATCTTTTCTAAGCTTCCCTTTTTCTTTAGAGCTTATGACTTCCTCTACTGTCGATCGAGTTTATCAAGGTCAATTCGGAGAGTTTACGATTACGGATAGCGATCGCCTAGGTGTGCGTCTCTACCGTCTGGGGTTAAATTTAGCGGCTTTTAGTTTTGCTGTCGCTACAATTATAGTTCTCACCCGACCGCAATTATTGCCCCTAACCAACCTTTTATACATTGGTTTTTGTCTGGGGTTAGGCATCAGTTTATTGACTATCCATATATATTTAATTCCCCTTCATCGTCTCCTGCAAGTTTTTTGGCTAATTGGGGCGATTACTTCCCTAATTTTCAGCCTCTATTCTCACCTTTCTCCCCTAGAATTTGTCTATCACCACCCGGTGAGTTTATTCGGTGTGGGCTTTATTTTTGCTAGTCTCACGGGGATTTATTTCAAAGAAGCTTTTTGTTTTAATCGTCTAGAAACCAAGTTTTTAACCCCTCTAGTTCCCACCCTTTTACTCGGTCATCTTTTGGGGATATTGCCCTTAAATTGGGAGAAGGGGCTATTAATTCTCTGGGCGACTTTATTCGTTATCTTTGCTCTGGGAAAGTTAAGCCAACCTCTCCCCAACGATATCGGTGATAAATCGGTATTTGAACATCTTAATCATGGATGAACTCTCCAGAGATTAATCGGAAAATATTCGGGAAATTAAGTCAGCTGCCCGCGTATCTAAATGCCTCTCTTGTCTTTTGTGTGATCAGTTTTCAGCTTTTTGTTCTTTATCTCTTTCTGGTTTATCTTTGGTCAGTAAACAGTAAGCAGTAATCAGTGAAAAGACAGTAGGAAACTTCTCTTTAATACTGTCACTTAAAACTCAAATCTGATAACTGATAACTGATAACTGATAACTGATAACTGTTACTTATCTGGGGGCCTCTATGGTAGCGGGATTAGCGGTATTGGGAGTCTTGCTAGTGAACATTTGTATTAGACTAAAACCGACAAAAGCGAGTAAGGCTATGCCACCAATAGTAGTAACAATTTTACCCACGAGATTTTCTGTCGGGGGTTGTTCGGGGGCATCCTCGTTAGGATCCTCCGAATGGGCAAAACGATTGTAGAGGAAATCGAGGGCTTCATTGCGGAGTTCGTAGTAACGGGGATCCTCGGTGATTTGGGAACGAACCCGGGGACGAGCAAAAGGCATCTTTAACACCTCACCGATTTTAGCGCTTGGGCCGTTGGTCATCATCACTAAGCGATCGCACAAGAACAAAGCCTCATCGATATCGTGGGTAATCATCAACACAGTTAACTGGTGTTCTTGCCAGATTTTCAGCAATTCTTCCTGTAATTCCTCTTTGGTGATCGCATCTAAGGCCCCAAAGGGTTCATCGAGGATGAGGACTTGGGGACGAATGGCCAGGGCGCGGGCGATCGCTACCCGTTGTTTCATGCCTCCCGATAATTGGGGAGGTTTTTTCTGGGCTGCTTCTGTCAATCCCACTAGGGATAGATTTTCTTCCACAATCTTCACCTTCTCAGCCTGAGATTTTTGGGGATAAACGGAATTAACCCCGATATAAACGTTCTCAAAGGCAGTTTTCCAGGGCAGAAGCGAATAATTTTGGAACACCATCATCCGGTCCGGTCCCGGTTCCTTAACCTCTTTATCCTGTAGCAGCACTTGCCCACGACTAGGAGAGGAAAACCCCGCCACCATATTTAAAAGAGTCGATTTACCGCAGCCGGAGTGACCGATAATGCAGACAAATTCCCCCTCATTGACTTGCAGCTCCACACCGTCTAAAACGGTGTAAACCCCTGCTTGAGTGGGGTATTCTTTGGCAACATTACTAACTAATAAAAAAGGCTGGGTGGTGGTGCTGGAATTCACGGTCTTATCGGTAAAAGTTTGCATATTCGTCCTAGATTTATTTTAAGGTGGGCTTTGCCCACCACAACCATTAATTAGCGACAGGATCATCGAGGAGAACTTCCGAGACGCGATAATCGCGACGGATCGAAAAACGTTCCAGATAGCCAATCGGATCGTCGGGATTGAAAATAAGATGATCAAAGAGGGCAAAACTGTGGCGATCGGGTTCCAAATCGGGAAGGCCCAGGGACCGGCAAGCTTCGCCAAACAGATCTGGACGACGGACGCGTTCAATCACTTCCACCCAGTTGCGAGGGAAAGGCGCGTAACCCCAACGGGCAAGCTGAGTTAGGGTCCATAGGGCCTCACTTCGGCCCGGACAGTTAGCTTGATCGACGTAAAACTGATTAAATCGGAATAGGGGTTCGGGGGCAGTTCCTAAACCGCGATCATAACCATCGAGGAAACCGGGGCGGATAATTGCCCTATCCACACCCACATACTGGGGCTGACTGAGAATATTAACGATATGTTCTCGATTACGCTGATCATCGCAGTATTCGCAGGCTTTAATTAAAGCTTTCACCATGGCGATATGGGTTTCGGGATGTTTCGCTGCCCAAGTTTCCTTGACTCCGAGGACTTTTTCCTGGTGTCCGGGCCAAATATCAAGATCGGTGGCGATAACGTAGCCTAATTTTTCCTGAACGGCGTAGGAGTTCCAGGGTTCCCCCACACAATAACCGTCGATCTTACCCGCTTTTAGTAGGGAAACCATCTGAGGCGGCGGAATTACGGTTAAATTCACATCACTATCGGGATCGATGCCGCCACTAGCTAACCAGTAGCGTAACAGCAGATTGTGCATGGAGGCGGGGTGAACCATGCCGAAAGTGGCGATTTGGTCGGGACTTTGCAGGAGGGCCTCCTTTAAGTCCTCGAGTTTTTCTACCCCCAATTCCCTGTATTTATTGCTGAGGGTGATGGCGTTACCGTTGCGACCGAGTACCAAAGCGCTAATCACGGGGACAGAGGGCTTATTGCCGGCCCCAATGGTCATGCTGAGGGGCATTCCCGCCACCATCTGGGCCGCATCGAGACGACCGGTAGCTATTCCTTGGGCGATCGCTTTCCAGTTGGGTTCCCGTTGCAGGATAACATCCTCTAATCCTTCCTCGGCGAAGAAACCTTTCTCTTTGGCGATAATAATCGGGGCGCAATCGGTGAGGGGGATAAAACCGATGGTGGGATTGGTTTTCAGTCGGGTAGCTTGGCCGATCACCGTCACCGCTCCCGTGGGTTGACCGACTTTCTTCGCTCGCTTCTGTTGGTTGAGGAAATAAACGATCTCGTTACGCAGGGAGTAGTAACTGGGGTGATTAACCACTTCCAAACGATGCCGGGGTCGGGGAATGGGAACATCGAGAATCTGACCGATATGGGCCTCCGGTCCGGTGGTTAACATCACCACTCGATCGGATAATAATAGCGCCTCATCCACATCGTGCGTGACCATGATACAGGTAACGTGGCTTTCCTCGACGATTTCCATCAAACGTTCCTGTAAATTGCCTCTGGTTAACGCATCTAGCGCCCCAAAGGGTTCATCGAGTAGCAGGACTTTTGGCCGTAGGGCTAAAGCGCGGGCGATCGCTACCCGTTGTTTCATGCCTCCCGATAATTCTCCCGGTCGTTTGTTGGCGGCATGGCGCAGGTGTACCATATCGATACTATGTTCGATGACACTTTTGCGTTCAGCGGCCGGCAGATGACGCAGCACACGGTTAACTCCTAGGGCGATATTTTCCCGGACGGTTAACCAGGGCAGCAGCGAATAATTCTGGAACACCACCATGCGATCGGGACCGGGGTCTTTAATTTCTCTTCCCTCTAAAATCACCCCCCCCACCGTGGGGCGATCGAGTCCGGCGACCATATTTAAGAGGGTGGATTTCCCGCAACCGGAGTGACCGATTAAAGAGATAAATTCCCCTTTAGTAACGCTGAGATCGATATTTTTCAGGGCGATATATTGACGGCCATCGGGCAGAGGGAAAACCTTATCAATGTGATCGACTTCAATAAATGCAGACATTTTCAGTTATCAGTTATCAGTTATCAGTTATCAGTTATCAGTTATCAGTTATCAGATGTGAGTTTTTAGTTTACTGTTTACTGTTTACTTAAAAAGCTCCCCACACCCTGCCCCCACCGAAAAATTTTTTGCCGCAAACCCTATTTATTTTCTTCGGGTACAACTAATTTAGCGATGTAGGCCATGAGGCGATCGAGTAGGAAACCAACAATACCCACATAAATCAGGGCGAGGATAATTTCACTGATCATGGAACTATTCCAAGCATCCCAGATAAAGAAGCCAATTCCCACGCCACCGATCAGCATTTCCGCCGCTACAATCGCCAACCAAGATAAACCGATACCGATTCTTAATCCCGTGAAAACGTAGGGAACGGTGGCGGGAAAAAGAATATTGAAAAAATATTCAACTTTGGATAATTTCAACACTCTAGAGACGTTTTTATAGTCTTGGGGAACCTGTTGTACTCCCACGGCTGTGTTAATAATAATTGGCCAAATTGCTGTAATAAAAATTACAAATATGGCACTAGGTTCGTTATTACGAAAAGCCGCTAGGGAGATGGGTAGCCAAGCTAGGGGGGGAACGGTACGCAGGATTTGAAAAATCGGATCGATCGCATCATAAACTAGGGCGCTACTACCGATTAAAATTCCTACGGCGATGCCGACAATAGCGGCAAGGGTAAAACCGACGGCCACCCGTTGTAAACTAGCGAAAATTTGCCAGAATAACCCCACATCCGTGCCACCATTATTGAAAAAGGGATTAATAATTAATTCCCAGGTATCGCTAACCACTTTGGTGGGACTAGGAAGGGGGGCATCGGGACTAAAACAGAGAATTTGCCAGAGGAGAAGGAAAATTAATAAAGCAATCGCCGAAGTTGCTAGTTTGGGTAATTTTTTTTGCAGGTCTTTTACCCATTTTTGACCTTGAGAACGACGAGAAATAGAAACAGCCATAATCAGTTATCAGTTATCAGTTATCAGTGGTTGAGTTATCAGTGGTTAAGTGGTTCAGTTATCAGTGGTTCAGTTATCAGCTATCAGAGAATCATCTTTAACTGCTCACTGCTCACTGCTCACTGATTTAAACCTTTTTAATCTTGAGAGATTTCAGGTAAGCTTGGGGATTTTCGGGGTCAAATTTCACACCATCAAAGAAAGTTTCCACACCGCGAGAGGTAGAGGTGGGAATTTGATCAGCCGGAACATTGAGGGCTTTGGCGGCTTCTCTCCAGATATCTTCCCGGTTAACTTTATCAACTAAAGCTTTAATGTCCGTATCGGCGGGAATATAGCCCCAACGGATGTCTTCAGTCACAAACCAAGTATCATGACTCTTGTAGGGGTAGGAAGCGTTATCAGCCCAGAATTTCATGGCTACGGGGCTATTTTCGATTTTGCGACCATCACCGAAATCGATATTACCCTGCATTCTTCCCAAGATATCGGCGGGGTCAATTTTCAGCCATTCCCGTCCTGAAATAATCTCGCACATTTCCTTAACATTAGCGGGATCGTTGCACCATTGTTGCGCTTCCAGAACAGCCATGGTTAAAGCTTTTGCCGCTTTGGGATTTTTATCCACCCAATCGGCGCGTAAAGCGAAAGCTTTTTCAGGGTGATCCTTCCAGAATTCTCCAGTGATCAGGGCAGTGTACCCGAGGCCTTTGGAGACGATTTGGGCGTTCCACGGTTCGCCGACACAGAACGCGTCCATCGTGCCGACTTTCATATTGGCCACCATCTGCGGCGGGGGAACGACGATGAGGGAGATGTCATTATTGGGATCGATGCCGCCCGCAGATAGCCAGTAACGCATGAACAGGTCGTGGTTGCCCCCCGGAAAGGTGACGGCAGCTTTCATTTCTTTGCCGGCAGATTTCGCTTTGGTGAGGGTTTCTTTGAGTTTAGAACTGTCGAGGTCGAGTTTTAAATCCGCGTGGGATTTGGAGATCGATATGGCCTGACCGTTGATATTCAAACGTGCCAGAATATACATCGGTACGGGCTGTTTGGTAATTTTGCCCAAGGTCATTAGGTAGGGCATGGGGCTGAGGATGTGGGACCCGTCGATACCGTTTCCCGCAGAACCTAATTCGAGGTTATCCCGGGTTGCAGCCCAAGAGGCTTGTTTCATCACCTGTACATCGGGCATCCCGTGTTTAGTGAATAAACCTTTTTCTTTAGCAATAATTAAAGGTGCAGAGTCAGTCAGGGCAATAAAACCTAGTTTAGCGGTGGTGACTTCGGGAGTTTCTCCACCGGCAACGGGGGAAGCGGCAGGACTGCCGGCCGGGGAGGGACTGGTCGCGGTATTATTGGGAGTGGCGCAACCGTGGAGAATTGCTGTTCCTACGGCAGTTGCCCCGGCAGTGAAGATAAATCTACGTCTAGAAAGTTTACTCATGGACTAAAAAATCGTGATTAGAAACTAAACAAAGGTGATGAAACGGTGAAAAATTCTCATTACTTCCCCTAACTGACTGCGGTGATAACCGAGAAAATTTCTTGAAAGTAACTGTTGATTCAGTAAGGAGGCTTTAACTATTTTTATCTCTCGATCGCTTTTGCTTCTCCATCTAGGGAGATTTAGCAATAGTTTTTGTCTAAGAGATTTTTTCCGGAAGCATAACAGTTTTGAGGAGTCGATAGATAGGGGCGGTTTTTAGTCATCTGGGCTAGAAAGATCACTTTATTTCAGGGTTATCACCGAAGCAATTAACTTAAATTTACAGTCTTCAACGGGAAAGATAGTATAGATTGTTACAAAATATTGTCAGCCATGTAATAAAAGCATAAAAATTTGTCTGAAACGCATGGTGGGGCGATGGGGGTTTTTTAGCTATCTTGACTCAGTTATCAGATTTGAGTTTGCCGTTCACTGATTACCGGTTAATGTTTACCGATTACTGAAAAATCGCCGCAAGTATTAGCGACGCGACCAGCTTGAGACAATCTCTGTTATGCTTTGGAATACCAAATTAAATTGTATTCAGTGCAGATAGAGCATCAAGGATGAAGGGAAATCTCGTCAGAGAAGCAACCCTTTGGGGTGTTAACTTCTTAAACAATTCATCTAAGGTAGTGTTGAGCGCACCGTGATGATTAGGATTACTGCTATGGTTATACTGGTTGTTTTTGTAGATTTCCAGCGCACCAGAAAACGGGTTTCTCATCAACTCAGAAACCCGCTTTCTCATCCTTAAGCCGCTAAACTGAAAATAGCTGCTTGTCTTTGCTTCTTATCGGCCAGATTGTAAAATAATGCAAATTTATCTTGACTATAGCGCCACTACCCCCACTCATCCCCAAGTAATCGAGCGGGTTGCCACTATTCTCCAGTATCATGGGGGCAACCCCTCCAGTTTACACACTTGGGGACAGGATACGGCGACAGTCATCGAAATGGCCAGAGAACAGGTGGCAGGGTTAATTAATGCCAATCCGGACCAGATTATCTTCACTTCTGGCGGCACAGAAGCCGATAATTTAGCGATTATCGGGGTCGCTCAACAGTATAACCGCCCCCGTCATATTATTATTTCTAGTGTGGAACATTCTGCGATCGCTGAACCCTGTAAACAATTAGAGCAGCAAGGTTGGCAAATTACTCGTCTTCCCGTCAATCGTCAAGGTAGAGTTAATCCTTTAGACTTAAAAGCCGCAATTCAAAGCGATACGGTCTTAATTTCCATTATTTACGGACAAAGCGAGGTGGGAACCCTACAACCGATTGAAGAATTGGGCAGCATTGCCAGAGAAAGGGGAGTTCTTTTTCACACCGATGCGGTGCAGGTGGCGGCAAGATGCGATATTGATGTGCGAAAACTGCCCGTAGATTTATTATCTCTTTCCAGCCATAAAATTTATGGAATGCAAGGATCGGGAGCTTTATACGTCAGAGCCGGTGTCGATATTCTACCATTACTGCGGGGCGGTGGTCAGGAAAAAGGTCTGCGATCGGGAACCCCAGCCGTACCAGCGATCGCTGCTTTCGGTTTAGCGGCCGAATTAGCCCAAAAAGATTTAATTAGCGAAAAAATGCGTTTAATAGCCCTGCGAGATCGATTATTTGACCTCTTAGCCGATTATCCTTATCTGCTGCCCACAGGAGACCGATTCTATCGTTTACCCCACCACGTCAGCTTTATTGTTCGTCCGGACGATGACAGTCAAATCACGGGAAAACAGCTAGTTCGTCAGCTTAATTTAGCAGGAATCGGTATTAGTTCTGGGTCCGCCTGTCATAGTGGCAAACTTTCCCCCAGTCCAATTTTAAAAGCTATGGGCTACAGCGATCGAGAAGCATTAGCGGGAATTCGTTTAACCCTGGGAAGGGACACCAGCGCGGCCGATATCGATTGGACGGCTCTAGTATTAAAACAAGTGATCGATCGCTGTTTATCTGCTTTAATTGTGAGCAAGAGTTAGTTTATCCCTCAAATTGCCCTTCGATCAAGATAATTTCGCCAAAATCGGGAATCCATGCCACCCAACGGCCCTGATCCTGTTCACAGAGTAGTAGTGCTTCATCAAAGCTGTATGGAGAGGGGAGCATTCTGAGTTGTACCCATGTGTTTGCTTGGGGGCGAGTAACAACGGCAGTAGTGCGGTATTGTAGTAAAGACATACACAGATCACCCTGATAATTCTGTATCTAAATTTACAAACAAACCGATGACTGTGGGTAACTTTGTTTTAAATCTTTACCTTTTCATTGGTAGTTTGAGAAAAAATCTCTCTTTCTTGCCCACGGTTTTCGACTACCAATCCTAGTTAGGGTTTGCTGAATAAATGTGAAATATAGACGAAGTAAGGGTTTTAGGGTTCTGTTTCGCCCCCACAGATGCAAGATTTTGAGAGAATCGTGGTTCAAAACCTTGCGTCTTCATCGGCCCGCGTCCTGTAGGGGCGAAGCATTCGGGCAATAACCTATCGCTGAAACCGGAGATTTTCTATCCGAATGCTTCGCCCGTACTTTTTGCCGCAAACCCTAGTTATGATCTTTAATGGTAAATGATAGTTGATAACTGGTAATGGTAAGTTCTTTCCCTCGCACCTATAAAATCGCCGTCATCGGTGACGTTCACGACCAATGGGAAATAGAAGATAATTTAGCTCTAGAAGCTTTACAAGTGGATTTAGCCCTATTTGTGGGCGATTTTGGCAATGAATCCCTAGAAATTGTCGGTCGGATTGCCAGTTTGTCCTTACCAAAAGCCGTTATTCTCGGTAATCATGACGCTTGGTATAGTGCCACCCCCTGGGGACGAAAACAATGTCCCTACGATCGCAATCAAGAAGATCGTGTCACCGCCCAGTTAGAATTATTAGGGGTTGCCCATGTGGGTTACTCAAAACTAGACCTACCCAGTTTAGAGCTTTCGATTGTTGGGGGTCGTCCTTTTACTTGGGGGGGATCCGAGTGGAAAAATGGGGAATTTTTTCAAGAACGCTATAATATCAGCAGTTTTGCCGAATCTACCGCCAAAATTATCGCTAATATTCAAGATACTGCCTATAATAACCTGATTTTTTTAGGTCACAATGGTCCGGCCGGACTAGGAAAGGAAGCGGAAGCTATCTGTGGTCGCGATTGGCAACCTTTGGGAGGGGACCACGGGGATCCCGATTTAGCGGCGGCCATCGAACAAGCACAGCTATTAGGAAAACAGGTTTCTCTCGTCAGTTTCGGTCATATGCACCACCGTCTCCGTCATACTACTTCCCGTTTACGCAATCCCGTGGTCACTTCCGAGATGGGAACTGTTTATCTGAATGCTGCCAGTGTCCCTCGCATTCTCCACTCCGATACGGGTAAATCTCGCAATTTTTCCCTAGTCACTCTTGAAGAAGGTCTAGTCACAGAAGCATCTTTAATCTGGTTGAATGATAATTTCGAGATTATCAGCAATAGAAAACTTTATCACTCCGGGTCAACAATCGATCGCCTATCTGCCCAATCTTGTTATTCTTAATTTACATCTCCCCACACCCCACACCCCACACCCCACTTCCTATAGATAGTTAATTTTTTGAGCGAGTAGAGGTAAAGCAAGAGCGATAGTAACACTAACTATCATACCGATAAAAGCTTTCAAGGCATCCCCTAAAACCAGTTTACCCGTGGCTGCTAAATTAGGTTTTTCTCTGGTTAAAGTCAGAGAAATTTCTCGACCTCCTAATAAACCTAAAAATACCCAAGTGGTACTCATGGGAATATGATTATAGCCAACGAAAAACAGTAAAATTAGACCATAAATTAAGTTAATAATTGTTGCAGAACGCAGATCATGGGCGTTAGTTTTGCTAGTGACAATTTTCTCGATTTGACCACCGTGATTAATAAAAATGATGGTTTGCAGGAGTAGCATAACTGTTAGAGATAAAACTAACCATGTTGCCGCTAACTTTCTGGGAAGATAGGCGAAAATATTAGCAAAATCTTGCATTAACCATTGACTCCAGAGAAACCCGGTGGATAACCACTGTAAAACTACCCAGATTTTTTGAGGTTCTTGATTAACTGTTTCTAGGAAAAAGTTTTCTAATTGATAAATAATTCGATAGATTACTAACCCCACTATAACAGCAAGAGCATAACCCCAAGCGGATTTAACTAGCATTTCATCTAGAGATTGGGGAGCAAAAACTGTTAAAACCAAAAAGGTTGTACTCACGGGTATTCCCCAAGTGGTGAGAATTAAAATTGCTAAGGGAGGAACGATATAAATCCAAGTAAAAGTTTCTGGGAAGGGAATCATTTCTAGTCGATTATAAGCCACATCTCCCTGATTAATATACCAACCAGCGATAAAAATCGAGGCTAAGATTATACTGGTGTACAGCCATAAAATCCACCAGGGACGTTCTTCATTGGCACTTAAAAAAGTCCCTAAAGTTTGTAGGGAATCGTTGGCAACAATCGCATAAGCTGATAGGATAAAGCCAGCAATCATCAAAAAATTACTCATAGACAAGTGAAAAAAATAAAACTTAAAGTAATACAAATCCCGTTCAAACAGTAGAGAAAAGCGCAGAGGTAGGAGAGCGGGAAGTGGGGAAGTGGGAATAAACGAAAACTTTCTACCTCCCCATTAATATAACTGCTATAACTCCTTAATTTTGCTTTAAAAAATCCCTCGCTAGATAGAAAGCAGCTAAACTACCAGAGACGGTAATTTCCTGTGGATTAATTTCCTTTAAAGGTCGAAGAATAACTTCAATTTCCTCGGTAATATCTAACTTTTGTTGACCTGTGGGAGTAGCATTAAGAGCCAAAAAAATATGAATTCTGTTAGTATCTTTAACAGGATTATCGTACAAAACAGCCAGAGCTATTAGAGAATCACTTTGATAACCGGTTTCCTCCTCGAATTCCCGACGCGCTGCCGCAGTAATATCATCTTCACCCGCATCTACTGCTCCGGCGGGAAATTCCAATAAAATTTCCTTAACTCCGTGACGATATTGACGGACAAAAACCAATTGATTATCCCCAGTAACTGGAACAACTAAAACAATTTCAGGACGAATATTAACGAAATAATCATCGATAACTTGTCCAGAGGATAACTTCACCGCGTCTTGACGGACTTGACACCAACGATTCTGAAAAACTAGCTCGGATTTAATAATTTGCCATTTTTTTAAATTAGTCATCGACAATCCTGTTATAATTGCAGTGAAATTACTAAACTTTTTCTCAGATAATTATAGCTATCTAGGGACTATTCCTGATAAGATTTAATTTTATACTCCCATCTCCCATGTCGTTAATTCAATGGTATCCCGGTCATATTGCCAAAGCGGAAAGAAAACTCAAGGAACATCTTAAACTCGTGGATGTGGTCTTAGAAGTGCGTGATGCTCGCATTCCCTTAGCTTCCCATCATCCGCAGGTGGACGATTGGATTGGCAATAAACCGCGCTTGTTAATCTTAAATCGTCTCGATATGATTCCCGAATCTGCCCATCAACAATGGGTAACATGGTTTAAAAGTCAAGGAAAAACCGTCTATTTTACTAACGCTAAACAGGGAGAAAGAGTTAAAGCAATTATCAAAGCGGCGGAAAAAATTGGCGATGAAATTAACCAAAAACGTCAACTAAGAGGAATGTTACCGCGTCCAGTGCGCGCCGTGGTGATCGGGTTTCCCAATGTGGGCAAATCTGCCCTGATTAACCGTTTATTAGGGCGAAAAGTCGTCGCCAGCGCCCGCAGGGCCGGAGTAACGCGACAATTACAATGGGTACGAATTTCCGACACCTTAGAACTATTAGACGCGCCGGGGGTGATCCCTTCCCGTTTAGATAATCAAAGGGATGCGGTGAAATTAGCTATCTGTGAGGATATTGGGGATGCTGGTTATGATAACCAAAGGATAGCGGCGGCTTTTGTCGATTTATTAGTAGAATTACACTATGAAGGTCTTTTACAATCTCGTTATGGGTTGAATACCCTAGACATAACCGGGGAAGATTTTATCGAAAAATTGGCCAATCTCAAATATCAAGAGGATAAAGAAAGGGCAGCCATGCAGTTACTCAATGATTTTCGTAAGGGAATCATCGGGGCTATCCCCTTAGAATTGCCCCCTTCCTCTTGAAATCGCCTGTTTTTAACTCAATAGTTAATTCCCGAATTTGTCAAAATTACCGCCTGTTAGTCCACTGAGCTGCCGATAAGATTAAAGAAATCGGTAAAGTTGCGGGGATCGATCGAACTGTGAAGGAAGATAGGGAATAAACGACAGAGATAACAAAGACTATGGGCAAACCGACTGGCTTTATCGAATTCCTGCGTGAACTTCCTTCCGAACTTACCCCCCTCGATCGCCTTCATAATTGGGATGAGTTTCATCTTCCCATGCCAGAAGATAAACTCCGCAATCAGGCCGCCCGTTGTATGGATTGTGGTACACCATTTTGTCACACGGGAACGCTAATTAGTGGCATGGCCAGTGGTTGCCCGATTAATAACCTGATTCCCGAATGGAATGATTTAATCTATCGAGGATTGTGGCGAGAAGCCCTCGATCGCCTCCATAAAACCAATAATTTCCCCGAATTTACCGGTAGAGTCTGCCCCGCTCCCTGTGAGGGTTCCTGTGTTCTCGGTATTCATAATCCCCCCGTTACGATCAAAAATATTGAATGTTCGATTATTGACAAAGGTTGGGAATCCGGTTGGATTACTGCCAATCCCCCCGCAATCCGTACCGGCAAAAAAGTGGCCGTGATCGGTTCCGGACCTGCGGGATTAGCAGCCGCCGACCAGTTAAATAAAGCTGGTCACTGGGTGACAGTTTATGAACGGGCCGACCGTCCCGGGGGTCTATTAATGTACGGTATCCCCAACATGAAGTTAGATAAGGAAGAAGTCGTTCTGCGTCGTCTCCAGATGCTCGAACAGGAAGGGGTAAAAATGGTCTGTAACACGGAAGTGGGCAAGGATATCAGCGCCCAAGACCTATTAAACGAATACGATGCCGTGGTTATCTGTACCGGGGCCACCAAACCCCGGGATTTAAACATCGAAGGTCGCCAATTAAAGGGCATTCACTTCGCCATGGAGTTTCTCACCGCTAATACAAAGGCACTATTAGACGGACAGCCCGGGGAGGATTTTATCTCGGCCGCGGGTAAAGACGTGGTAATTATCGGCGGTGGCGACACGGGAACCGACTGTGTGGGGACTTCTCTGCGTCATAACTGCCGTAGCGTCACCCAATTAGAGATCATGCCGCAACCGCCCCGAGAACGGGCCGCCGATAATCCCTGGCCCGAATGGCCGAAAATCTACCGTCTGGACTATGGACAAGAGGAAGCGGCCGCGCGTTTTGGCGATGACCCCCGGGTTTATACCACCACAGCGACTAAATTCGAGGGGGATAGCGAGGGCAACGTCACAGGGATTCACACGGTACAGGTGGAATGGCAACGCAACGAAAAAGGGCAGTTTATCCCCCAACCGGTAGCAGGAACCGAAAAATTCATCCCGACACAATTAGTTCTATTAGCCATGGGATTTTTGGGACCAGAACAGCCTTTACTCGATGATTTAGGCTTAGAAAAGGATGCCCGCAGCAATATCAAGGCCGAACACGGTCAATTTGCCACTAGCTTACCGAAAGTGTTCGCCGCAGGGGATTGTCGTCGTGGTCAAAGTTTGGTGGTTTGGGCGATTAATGAAGGCCGCGGGGCCGCCAGGGAATGCGATCGCTTTTTGATGGGGGCGACGGATTTACCTTAAACCAGTAGTTACTCTCGCCATTGTCCTGACTTGCTGGGGGTGTTTTCCCCCGGTCAAACCTTCTCAATCTGAACAGGAGGAGGAGCGAGGAAACAATTGTCCCTATTGCCTATCCGCTCCCTGTTTAAACTGTTGCCACCGATGAATCAAGCACCACCTGTTCATTGGTGGGTAACTCCAGACAATAACCCGCACCGTAAACGGTTTTAATATAGCGAGGGTGGCGGGGATCGGGTTCTAGTTTCGTTCTCAAATGGCGAATATGAACGCGAATAGTCTCGATATCATCATCGGGATCATATCCCCAGACCTCCTTGAGAATATCACTAGGGGAAACGGTTTGACCGTGACGTTGGAGAAGACAGTGGAGTAACTCGAATTCTAGATGGGTTAACTTGACCACACTTTCAAACCAGACCGCCTCAAAACGTTCGGGAACCAGGGTTAAAGGTCCAAAACTGAGTATTTCTGAGTGTTTAGCGGCTTGGGGAATGCGATCGGTGCGTCTGAGGAGAGCGCGTACCCTAGCTAACATTTCCTCCACCTCGAAAGGTTTGGTCAGGTAATCATCGGCACCCGCGTTAAAACCTTCCACTTTATCTTGGGTTTGTCCCAAGGCTGTGAGCATCAAAATCGGGATGTCGGACGTGCGTTCATCTCGTCGCAAACGCTGACAGACAGTAAAACCATCGACTTTGGGCAGCATTAAATCCAGCATGATTAAATCGGGTTGTAACTGGACGGCCAAGGCCTGGCCTTTAATCCCGTCCTCTGCGGGATTAACGTCATAACCCGCCATCTCCAGGTTGATGGAGACTAATTCCGCGATTGCAGGATCATCATCGATTACAAGTATTCGGGGCATTACCAGAGTGTTATGACTAAGGGTTTGGGTAGGGGGTTGCTCAATGTGTTCTCGCTGACATCGCAACTAGGGCTTTGTCTCTCAAGGGCTTGAGTTTAGCACAACATAAAGAATCCTGTACTGATTATAAGCATGATTGCTAAATTCGGTTTTAATTTGTGAAATTTTGCTGATATAAGTCTCCTGAATGTTAAGAATTTCTAAGAAGTGTGAAGAATGTCGAGCAAGAATTGATATTGGCGCTAGACTACACCCTCTCTCTCACCAAGATCAACTAGGGAGCAGTTTTTCACTAATCTTTACAATTTCGCCATCTCGATCGATACCGGTTTCAACCGGCGGTCAAGTCCTGCTAGAGCTAAATTTCTCCCCTAAGCTCCCCCAGAGGCACTGTAAAAATTCTTAATAAAATTACCGATCGATTCAGTTTAATCTACCAAAATAGACGGTTTTAGTAAGCATCTGTAACGAACCCGATCCATTCCACTCATCCCAACAGGTGATCATAATATGAGCGTTAATTTATCAACTCAACTGCGAGAAGGCACGAAAAAATCCCACACCATGGCAGAAAACGTCGGTTTTGTCAAGTGTTTTCTCAAAGGTGTGGTAGAAAAAACTTCCTATCGCAAACTGGTGGCTAACCTCTACTTCGTCTATTCGGCCATGGAGGAGGAGATGGAAAAACTTCCTAGTCATCCCGTCGTTTCTAAAATCTGTTTTCCTGAACTCAATCGCAAAAATGCGCTGGAACAGGATTTATATTTTTATTATGGTCCCAATTGGCGCAACGAGATCGCTTTATCTCCGGCAGGTCAGGCCTACGTTGACCGGATTCGGGAAATCGCCACAAAAGAACCCGAATTATTAGTCGCCCATTCCTATACCCGTTATCTCGGCGATCTGTCCGGGGGGCAAATCTTGAAAAAAATCGCCGAAAAAGCGATGAATCTGGAAACTGGTGGCACGGCTTTCTATGATTTCAAAGATATTCCCGACGAAAAAGCCTACAAAAACCACTATCGTCAAACCCTCGACGAGTTACCGGTGGATCAAGCCATGGCCGATCGCATTGTCGCCGAAGCTAACGCCGCTTTTGGCATGAACATGAAAATGTTCCAAGAGTTGGAAGGTAATCTGATCAAAGCGATCGGAATTATGCTCTTTAATACTCTCACCCGTCGTCGCAGCACCGGCAGCACCGAAGCTGGATTGGCTACCGCCGAATAGTAGTCAAGAAAACCTAAAAAAAACGGATAATTCTGGAATTGGGGTAATGGTTAGCCTTGACATCCTCGCCGCCCTAAAAGTGCGGCGATTCCTAAACCTCACGATTTAAGTTTCTGCTTCCACCACCGTCGCATACCACAGTTAAAAAACCATGTACTGTCTTACACAGAGTCCACAGACTTTCGCCCCATTTCAGAAGCCCGATTCCGTGTGTCCCACGGTACGTTGACCGCCTATAGCTTCTTGTACTTGTTGCGCGCGACTTTTTACCCGGCCAAGCTTTTCTGGTCGGAACCCCCTAAGCCGAGTTTTCAAGGTGCTGCGCCGTCCACTTGGTTTTCGAGACTGGCCTTTTAATTCTAACGTAAAGCCAACCTAGAACGGCGGGGTTTCAGACCGAAAATTTCCGATGATTATTATCTGAATTTCGGAGTTATCCGTTATATTTTGGCTTTTTATTCAGGAGATAGGAGTCAGGGTGATAGGGTTTTGGGGTGATAGGGATTTAGGGGTTTAGGGAAATTTCATCCAAATGCTCCACTACCCCACTACCCCACTACCCCACTACCCCACTTCCCCACTTCCCCACTACCCCACTACCCCACTTCCCCGATGATCGCGAAAAAACTTCATCAAGAGGGGAACAACTTCCAGTAAGATGAAAAATGGTCAGTGAAAAAGCTAACCGAAATTTATTGTCGGAAATGGTAACACCGCCCCATTTCCCCAGACCCTAGAGGCTAGAGTCCGGTAAACCAGCGGATAAAAATTGACATCCATGAGTGCAGAAATTTTCGATCGAGTTAAAAAAATTGTTGTGGACCAATTAGAAGTAGAGGATCCGGGTACAGTTACCCCCGAAGCAAGCTTTGCTAATGATCTGAAAGCTGATTCCCTTGATGTGGTCGAGTTAGTGATGGCTTTAGAGGAAGAATTTGATATTGAAATTCCCGACGACGCAGCCGAACAAATTGACACTGTGGGCAAAGCTGTCGAGTATATTAACGAGAAAGTAGGAGCAACCGCCTAATTATTGCGGGAAAATTGACAATTAGGATTAAATATCTGGGGCAAAATCTGCCCTTATTTTTGAACAAACATGACAGAATTGCCATTAAAAAGGGTTGTCATCACGGGGATGGGTGCGATCACTCCCCTCGGCAATAATCTAGCCGACTATTGGACAGGCTTAATCAACGGCAAAAGTGGCATTGGTTTAATCACCCACTTTGATGCCTCCCGTCACGCTTGTCGCATTGCTGGGGAAGTGCGGGGTTTTGACCCCCACGAATATGTGGATCGCAAAGAGGCAAAGCGCATGGACCGTTTCGCTCAATTTGCCGTTGCCGCTAGTTTGCAGGCGCTGCAAGATTCTCAATTAGTTATCGACGCTCTCAATGCCGATGATATAGGTGTACTAATTGGTACGGGCGTGGGTGGCATAAAAGTGCTGGAGGATCAACAGGAAATTTACTTGACAAAAGGTCCGGGCCGGTGTAGTCCTTTCATGATCCCGATGATGATTGCCAATATGGCTGCTGGTTTAACCGCTATCCACACGGGGGCCAAAGGACCGAGTAACTGCACCGTGACTGCGTGCGCTGCTGGTTCCAATGCCATCGGCGATGCTTTTCGTCTAGTACAAAGGGGTTTGGCCAAAGCGATGATCTGCGGTGGGACGGAGGCCGCCGTTACCCCCCTAGGATTGGCTGGTTTTGCCTCCGCTAAGGCCCTGTCCACCCGCAACGATGACCCCACCCGGGCCAGTCGTCCCTTTGACAAGGACCGGGATGGTTTTGTCATGGGGGAAGGGGCAGGAATTTTGATTATAGAGGAATTAGAAACGGCCTTGGCCCGTGGGGCGCGGATTTACGGCGAAATGATCGGTTATGGTCTGACTTGCGATGCCTATCACATGACGGCACCGGTTCCCGATGGTCGTGGAGCCACCAGAGCGATCGAATTAGCGATCAAAGATGCCGGTTTAACTCCGCCGGAAATTAGCTATATCAACGCCCACGGCACCAGTACAGGGGCCAATGATCCCACGGAAACCAAGGCGATTAAAAAAGCTTTAGGAGAATCGGCCTACCAAATCCCCGTCAGTTCCACCAAATCGATGACAGGCCACCTTTTAGGCGGTTCTGGCGGCATTGAAGCCGTGGCCACGGTAATGGCGATCGCTAATGATCGGATTCCCCCGACTCTCAACCTGGACAATCCTGACCCCGATTGCGATCTCGATTACGTCCCCTACGAAAGTCGTCAGCAGATAGTTAACGCTGCCCTCTCCAACTCCTTTGGATTTGGTGGCCATAACGTCACCTTAGCTTTTAGAAAATATGCTTGAGTCGATGCCCCCGAAAGAGTAATCTTTGAGTGGCTCCCTCTTTAACCTGGTCTTATTTTTGTAGTTCATTCTAAAAAACATTATGGTTGTCGCCTCCCAATCCCTCGAAGAACTTTGTATTAATGCGGTGCGTTTTTTAGCGGTGGATGCCGTGGAAAAAGCTAAATCGGGACACCCCGGACTGCCGATGGGGGCCGCACCCATGGCCTTTGTCCTCTGGGATCAATTCCTGCGTTTTAACCCGAAAAACCCCCAATGGGTCAATCGCGATCGTTTTGTTCTCTCCGCCGGTCACGGTTGTATGCTGCAGTATGCTTTGATGTACCTGACCGGATACGATAGCGTCCCCCTAGAGGAAATTAAACAATTCCGGCAGTGGAAATCGAAAACCCCCGGCCACCCCGAAAATTTCGTCACCGAAGGGGTGGAAGTGACCACTGGTCCTCTGGGTCAAGGGATTGCCAATGGTGTGGGTTTGGCCCTAGCAGAAGCCCATTTAGCGGCCCGTTTCAACAAACCGGATGCCAAAATTATCGACCATTACACCTATGTGATTTTGGGTGATGGTTGCAATATGGAGGGTATTTCCGGGGAAGCTTGTTCTTTAGCCGGTCACTGGGGTTTAGGCAAGTTGATCGCTCTCTACGATGATAACCATATCTCGATCGATGGTTCCACCGATATCGCTTTTACCGAAGACGTGAGCAAGCGTTTTGAAGCCTACGGTTGGCACGTTCAGCACGTCGAGAATGGTAACACCGATTTAGATGCCATTGCCAATGCGATTGCGGCTGCCAAAGCTGTCACCGATAAACCCTCGATGATTAAAATCACCACTACCATCGGTTATGGTTCCCCCAATAAGTCTAATACCGCCGATGTTCACGGGGCAGCTTTAGGAGCAACAGAAATCGAGTTAACCCGAAAAGCACTAGGTTGGCAATACGAGCCGTTTGTGGTTCCCGATGAGGTATTAAATCGTTTCCGGAAAGCAGTGGACAAGGGAGCGACGGCAGAAACGGACTGGAATAAGTTATTTAACGAATATCAGGCTAAATATCCCGCAGAAGCGGCTTTATTTGAACAGTTAACCACCGGTCAACTGCCGGAAGGTTGGGAGCAAGCTTTACCGGTTTATAAACCCGAAGATAAGGCGCTCGCTAGTCGTAAACACTCGGAAATCTGCTTAAATGCGCTTGCGGGGGTTTTACCCGGTTTAATCGGTGGTTCGGCGGATTTAACCCACTCTAACTACACCGAATTAGAGCATTTTGGTAATTTCCAAAAAGGCAGTTATCAGGAGCGTAACGTCCATTTTGGCGTAAGGGAACACGCGATGGGGGCGATTTGTAACGGTATTGCTCTCCATAACACGGGATTGATTCCCTACGGGGCGACTTTCCTGATTTTCACCGACTATATGCGGAATTCTATCCGTTTATCGGCATTGTCAGAAACCCGCGTCATCTGGGTAATGACTCACGATTCCATTGCCCTAGGGGAAGATGGACCGACTCACCAACCCGTGGAACACGTTGCTTCTCTGCGCGCTATTCCTAACCTCTTAGTCATGCGTCCGGGAGATGGTACGGAAACTTCCGGCGCTTATAAAGTAGCGGTGAGCGAAAAGAAACGCCCGACTTTATTGGCTCTCTCCCGTCAAAATCTGCCCAATTTAGCGGGAACTTCCCTTGCGGGTGTGGCCAAAGGTGCTTATATTATCACCGATTGTGAAGGTACTCCCGATGTCATTCTCATCGGTACGGGTGGCGAGTTGTATCTCTGCGATAAAGCGGCTGCGGTGTTAAAAGAAGCAGGAATTAAAGCCCGCGTGGTTTCTATGCCCTGTTGGGAGCTATTCGAGGAACAATCGGCAGAATACAAAGAATCGGTATTGCCGAAAGCAGTGAAAAAACGTCTCGCAGTGGAAGCGGGTTCAACCATGGGTTGGCATCGCTACATCACCGATGAGGGGGATGTGTTGGGGGTTGATACCTTCGGCGCTTCTGCTCCGGGGGGTGTGATTCTAGAGAAGTTTGGTTTTACCGTGGATAACGTGGTAGCGAAGGCAAAAGCGTTGTTAGGTTAATTAAAACTTTGGTTTTGTGGAAAAAGCCCGCGCAAGCGGGTTTTTTGTGTTTAAGATGGAACTATATCGTGCAAAGGGTTGACTGGGTGATTCCTTTTACAGACAGAGAACTACAAAAAGCATGGAGAGAAAATCAACGAGCGGCAAAGGTCAAAACCATAACTAACGCTCATCGTTTATTGCTATTTTACTCCGTTGAATGTGGTCTCAAAGCAGTTTTACTGAAAAGACAAAGCAAAGATTGCACCGATTCTTGTCCAGAATTAGTTGAGGTACAGCATGATATAAATAAGTTACTAGACAAACTGCGTGCGGGAGAAAACCTAAAACTTCCCTCACAATTAAGTATGAACCCTTTAAAAAAGAATCAAGAGAGAAAGTTTTCTTGCGCTGAAATTAATCAAATGTGGCGATATGGGGGATGCTGTGACAATATTAAGGATAATGAATTAGAAAAAAAATTGTTAGATATATTAAGTTGGATTGCACAGGAGTTGCAGGGACTATGAGAAGACGACCATTACTAACTTGGTTTGATATTAAAAGAAAAATTGCTCGCGAAACCGCTAACGGAAATGACTTACCTGATAGTATTGTTAAAATTAGTTGTTTTAGTAGTGCTTTAGAGATTGGTATTCAAAATCAAGATGATCAACCAAAAGCTAACTCAATATTAAAAGAATGGTTCGGAGATTGGTATCAAGAATCAGAACAAATTATTCAGCTAGATATTGATAATGCTTCTATTCCTGTAGAATTTATTTTAATAGATAATAGTTCTTATTTTTCTCCATCGATTCGACCTTTTTGGCAGGAAGTCGCTTATTTAAAAGAAAATACAGATTCAGAGCAATCGGATAATTTTTTACCCAATGCTTATCAAGATAAGCCAGAAATTATTGCTTTTTATTCTTTTAAAGGTGGTGTGGGAAGAACCCTACATTTAGCCGCTTATATTCTTGCTCTCTTAGCAAGAGCAAAAGATATAAATAAACCAATTAAAATTTTAGTTATTGACTCAGATTTAGAGGCTCCGGGGTTAACCTATTGGCAAAGGTATGAAAATCAACAGGCAACCGTATCTTTGAGCAATTTTTTGGAAGTTTATCAATATCCCAAGCCATCTCTAGAGGTGGCACTCTCTTGGGTAACTCAAGAAATTAAGAAAACTGCCAAACAGCAAAATAAATCAACTTTATATTTTCTCCCCGCTTTTATTGAAGAAGAAGAACTCTTAGATACTCCTATACTGCCAGAAAATTTAGCTAGAAATCCATCGGGTGCTTGGGAGGTAGGGGATGCAATTTATCAATTAGGGCAAAAATTAGCAGTAGATTATATATTTATTGATTTAAGAGCAGGATTAAGTGAAATTTCTAGCCCAATTTTATTTGACTCTAGAATCCAAAGATTTTTAGTAACAACAGTTAATGAGCAATCTTGGCGAGGTGTCAGGATGGTTTTAGAAAAAATTGGCTTACTAGCTCCCAGTGATTCAAAAGTAAAGGATGATAATTATTATGATCCTTCGATAATTATTAGTTTTTTAACCCCAGAAGTCAGAAATTTATCAGCATTTGAGAATATTTTAGAGCAATTACAGTCGGCTTATGTTCAACCCAAAAATGAGAGTTTATATACTACTAGACTGGATATTAAAGAAACTTATTTCGCCCAAGAGTTGCTATATGTTAACAATTGGGACGAAGCTCAAAACAAATTAAGTTCAACTTCCTTGATGGAACTGGCAAGACAATGGGCAGAAGATAAATCATCTAATAATAGCATTGCATCAGCCACACCTTCAGATAACTCCTTAGATGATGTGAAAAAACTCAGGGATACTTGCAATAAATATATTTATGCAGAAAGGGGACAAGGGGAAGATTTACTCATTACCGAGCCATTAAAAAATCTGGCTCGTAATTTTCAAGATAAACTACCTAATGTTATCTCAATTGGTGCTAAAGGTGCGGGAAAAACCTTTAATTATATTCAGCTATCTCGCCTACAGTCTTGGGAAAATTTTTTAAATAAAGTTGATCCTCAAAATCAAGAAAATTACCGAGAAAATCTCGGTTTAATATTTCCCCTACTACAATCGAAAAAGTTAGATGGAAATGCTAAAAATATTCTCAAGGAAGCTAGAGAAAATGTAATGAAATCAATAGATAATCAAGAATACCATTTTACTGCTTCCGACTTAGAAGATAAAATAACTCAATCCCTATCTAATAAAGATTGGAATGAGGTTAATTGGGCAAATTTTTGGATCAGAGAAATTTCTACTGTGGTGGGTTATAATGATCCCGATACAAATCTTCAGAAACTCAATCATTATCTTCAGGATAAAAATTCAAGAGTTATATTTTTATTCGATGGTTTAGAAGATAATTTTCCTCATATAGCTACGGATAACCAGCAGCAAAAAGCTTTAAAAGCTTTGATTGAAAATTTACCGAATAAGTTGTGGGATATCCGAGACTCTCATATTGGGTTAATAATTTTTCTGCGTCGAGATTTTCTCCAACATATCATCACACAAAACTTGCAACAATTTGAAGGCTTATATCGTGATTATGATCTATCTTGGAATCTAGAATCGTTCATTAAACTTTCCTATTGGCTCTGCATACAATCATCAGTTATTAATGCTCGCTCTCAGGATTTATTCGATTGTTCAATTGAAGATTTAAAAGAAAAATTAGAACTACTTTGGGGCAAAAAATTAGGTTTAGATAATTCCAAAGAAGCTAAGTCAGCCAATTGGATTTTTGCGGCTTTAACTGATTTTAATGGGAGACTGCAAGCTAGGGATATTGTGAGATTTTTGTATTATGCTGCGAATGTTACTGTAGAAAAAACAGAAGAAGTACAATTTCCTAAATGGTTGAATACTAGACTGTTGCCTCCCCAAGCGATTCGACGAGCGCTTGAACCCTGTAGTCAGGAAAAAGTTAGAGAAGCAAAAGAAGAATATCCTATATTTGAAAGCTGGGTACAAAAAAGTTTAACCCAATATAGTGATAAAAAAATTCCTTTTTCTCTAGAACAGTTTGCTCTGGATGCTACTACAGTCAATGTTCTTGAGCAAATGGGAGTAATTTACGAGGACAAGGATAAAGAAGATGCAGTTCGTTATTATATGCCCGAAATATTCCGTGAAGGGTTAGGATTTTCTAGTCAAGGTGCGCGTCCTCGTGTTCTAGCTTTAAAGCGCAAAGTTTTGGGGAAATCAAATTTTTAATGATTCGATCTGTTTTGAAATGACTATATGATTGATTGTTATCAGCTTTTCACAACAGACGTAGCTATTATCAATCAAAAAAACGCCAAAAAATACTCTGCTGAATGTAAGTTAGCCAAAAAAGGTAGTTTCCGTCTTCAGGGAGGTATCAGACCTTTTATTGAAGTCAAATGTATGAGATCAAGAACCTTAGGAGACAAAGCGGCAGAACAAAGGTCTAAATTGATAGGAATACCTTCAACAAGCCTAAATATTCACGGTTCTTCGGTTTGTGTTATGCAATGGAGGGGGTTTATAAGGGATGAAACCCTTATATAGAAAGACATTTGGCGATTTTTGTCAATTGTTTTCGATCTAGAACGAGCTAATCAATTAAGTCTCTTGCCGGATAAGGATTTAGTCGATTTATGCCCCCTGATCGAATCATACCAAGTAACGAAGAGCCATATTCACAAAGATCAATATATTGAAACAGATTTTGATTTAGTGATTACATCTCTTGCCAATGCTTTTTTTCAGACCAATTTAGAAACAGGACTATTTGTTTGGAATCCCACACCAAAA
This sequence comes from Microcystis flos-aquae FACHB-1344, assembly GCF_014698375.1. Taxonomy (NCBI): domain Bacteria; kingdom Bacillati; phylum Cyanobacteriota; class Cyanophyceae; order Chroococcales; family Microcystaceae; genus Microcystis; species Microcystis flos-aquae. The sequence goes on from NZ_JACJSW010000216.1 coordinate 105,217, forward strand.
GAGCAAATATTTTTAAGCAAAATTAATATTAATAATCAAGAAGAAGCCCTTTTAAAAATGTACGTTGCCAGAAGTAAAGATTTAACAGCAAATCAAACCAATAATATCAATTGTTCTCGCCATAAATGCCAGGATCAAAACTGTAATTTCATCCCTAATTATCCCAAAATTTTCTTTGATGTTAATACGGCTGAACCTCTACAACCATGGCTCCCGATCAAAAAAATAGAGGATTTACTTGATTAAAATTAGGAATCAAGATACATCGAATAAACTTAATTGTAGAGGTGTAAATCTTGCAGGTTTCTCAAGATCATAATTAGCAATAAATACCTCCTTGCCCTTGCGTCTTTCACTCTGATAACCATGTTCTAATTTTAAACCATTTTTTTGATCATCAGTTCGATTAATAGTGTAATTCCATTCATTATCTTGTAAAGAAATACACCAATCATACATTTCTCTAATTTCGGAGCAATTATCATAAGTCAAAAGAAATTTAAATCGATGTTGATGTTTTTTCAACGTCTTACATAACCTTTCATGATCTTCTAGACTGAAGAAGCAGGAATAGAATTTATTTTGATCTGCTTGAAAGTAAGGAGGATCGACAAATAAAAAGTAATCATCGGGTAATTGATTGATTAAATCTTCAAAATCTAAACAAGATAAATTGACATTTTGCAGTTTTTCCGAAGTGGTTTTTAGGTGAGAAGGCCAATTTTCAGGACGCATAGAATACTTATCACCATAGCCCCAATAACAATTTTCAAGTTTCATAATTCCTGAGTAGGAAGTTCTATTTAGATAATACCAACGCATGGCTCTTTCTAGGTCATTGGCTGGTTGAAATTCATTTTTATAATAATTGTGTAATTCTTTGGTAGCGTTTAGATCTTTTAATAATTCAATTAGACTATCAAGATGATCTTTGATATGTCGATAACAGTTCATTAATTCCTCATCTTTGTCATTGAGAATATTCTCTGCTACACTTTCCTTAGCAAAGAATATAGATGCTCCCCCCGCAAAAGGTTCACAATATTTATGGTGACTAGGAAGACAAGCTAAGATTAGCTTACGGGCATAAAATTTACCGCCAGGATAACGAAAAGGAGAATTACTAAGTTTTTTAGCGATTTTGGACATTACCTTTGATTTTAGAGGCTTTTCTTTGAGATTATTTTAACAAAATTACGATATTTTATCTAGGAATGTCAGAGAAGTTCGGTTTTACCGTGGATAACGTGGTAGCGAAGGCAAAAGCGTTGTTAGGTTAATTAAAACTTTGGTTTTGTGGAAAAAGCCCGGGCAAGCGGTTTTTTTTGTGTGGTTATAGGTTAACATAGTTTAGGCTTTAGGCTTAGTTCATGTAAAAATGTAAAGTAGGAAGCTTTAGTAGTTAGCCAAAACCTTTACACTTGAGATAATTATCACGATTCCTAGAGCCATGACTAAAGGGGAAAGCCCTATATCGAAGGAAACAATCAAGAGCCTAACATTAGATATAGAAGGCTCACTGTTGTCTTTTGATAAATTTATCAAGGCTCAAGAACAATTAGCAATACTACTCCATGAAGTAGATAAAACCCTTGCTAACAAAAATCGCCACCTGATAAATTGGAGAATCTCTCAAATTCATAGTGGCAGCATTCATCTTACTTTAGAAGGAATGCCTCAAGATCAGATTACACCTAGTCAAATTTCTGAAGTTATTAAGACTGTAGAAAGGGGAATAGTAACAATTTTAGAACATCCGATTCGCCCTAATTATTTTTCTGATCGAGCTTTAGAAAGTGCGCGATCATTAGCAATATTGAAAAAAAGAGATGAATTTATGGTGCAATTGGGCTTTGATTCGAGGTGTATCGACTTGAATCAAGCTTTGATTGCTAATGTTGATGAAATTATCGGGGGAAAATATCAAAGTTTTGGTACTGTAGAAGGTGTGCTTAAAGCTATTGATGTAAGTCGTCAACCTATTTTTAGAGTTTACAATTTATTGACTAATAAGAGTGTTAAATGTTACTTTGAAACAAAGTTACTTGATAATATCAAAGAATATCTAGAAAAAAGAGTCTCTGTATCGGGGATAGTTACCTCTAGAGAAGATGGGGAAAAAATCGATATTAAAGTTGAGTCAATTGATCTTTTTCCTCAGGAAAAAGATTTACCTACCATTGAGGAAATGATCGGAATTTGGGGAGGAAGTAAGTGATTCGTCCAACAAAAAAGCTACACTACTGGGATTCTTGTGTTTTTTTAGCTTTCCTGAAAAATGAAAAGGATAAAATTAATTATTGTACTTCTGTTCTCAAAGCAGCTGAAAATGGTCAGGTAATCTGTCACCGCCGCCTACTCTAGTGCAGTCAAAGCTGATCGCCTGAAGCCATCAAAACTATCCAGGGTGCAGGAGTTGAACCTGCCTAGCACGAATTATGAGTTCGTTGCCTCAACCGCTCGGCCAACCCTGGGTTATACTATTAACTCATTATAGATCGGTAATCACTCCGAACGTGAAAATCCAGCCCCACCAAGATGAAAAAATTTTCAATCAGCACCTCCTTGCAGTTAGGACTCCTTTTGATGGTAGCCATGTTAGCCGCCGGCTTCGGTAGCGGTTGGGTAGCCTATCAATTGGGAATCGCCTCCCTAAAAGGAGTCAGTCAACCGGATATCAACCCCGCTAAAAAGTTTACCAACGATCGCACCAGTTATGGTCGCAATCAAACTTTTATCCCCGTGAAAGAAGAAGAGGTGCTGAAAAGAGTGAGAGTTTATATGCAACAACAGAAAAACCAACCGCAATCAAAGGATGAAACCAAAGGATAGGCTTTAAAAAAGGCGAATTTTGCCTTTTCGCTATGGATAATCAGGATTTATTGACTCGTTTAATTTTAGTCTTTTTACTAATCGTCCTCAATGCTTTTTTCGTAGCGGCCGAATTTTCGCTCGTGTCTGTCCGTCGTACCCGCATCAGTCAGCTAGTGGCTGCGGGAGATGTGCCAGCGCAGACGGTCCAATCTCTACAAAGAAGTCTCGATCGCTTACTTTCCACTACCCAATTAGGCATCACCCTTTCTAGTTTAGCTTTAGGTTGGATCGGGGAGAGTACCATGACCGTTTTTGTGAGGAAATTACTAAGTTTTTTACCCTTTTCTTTAAACTGGCAAAATCTGCTCTCCCATGGTTTCTCTCTTTGTCTAGCTTTTTTAATCGTGGCCTATCTCCAGATAGTTTTTGGGGAACTTTATCCCAAATCCCTAGCTTTAATTTATGCCGAACCGATGGCGCGGTTATTAGCGGCACCTATTGGCGTTATTTCCCGGATTTTTAAGCCTTTTATCGGTATTCTTAATCAATCAACTCGTTTTTTATTGGTTTTAACCCGTATCCCCGAAGTGGATCTACAGCGTTCTAGTCGGGTAACTTCCGAGGAATTACAATTAATTATCAGCATGGAAGGGGAATTAACGGGATTAGAAGCAGCGGAAAGGAAAATTTTAAATAATGTTTTCCAGTTTAGCGAAATCACTGCCGCGGAAATCATGGTTCCCCATAACCGTTTAATAGCTATTTCCTCGACCGCAACTTTTGAGGAATTATTGCTCCAAGTAGTTAACAGTGGCTATTCTTGTTATCCTGTGGAAGGAGATTCCGGTGATGATATCCGTGGTCTGATCGATTTTAAAGATTTAGCTTTACCCCTTGCCGAAGGTCAGTTAAATTTAACAACCCCGATTAAATCTTGGTTAAAACCTGTGCGTTTTTTCCCCGAAACTACCCCTTTAAATGAATTACTGACAGTGATGCAGGAATCATTCTTAAAGATGGTTATCATTGTGGATGAATTTGGCAGAACAGCCGGTTTATTAACCCTGAAAGATTTAATCGGCGAGATTCTGGGAACTTTTTCCCCTAGTGATGAATCGGGAACAGTAAAATATCAACTCCTCGATGAATCGACTTTTCTCGTACAAGCACAAATGAATTTAGAGGACGTGAACAAAGCATTAAATTTAAGTTTACCCTTGGCCGATGAATACCAAACCCTAGCTGGTTTTGTCCTCCATCATTGGCAAAAAATACCGAAGGTGGGAGAACAATTATATTACCAAAATTTAGAATTTACCATTATTTCTAAGGTCGGCCCTCGCTTGGAACAAATTAAAATTTATCGACAACAATTATCCTCATGATATAAATAAGAAACAACTTTTTTCATTGATCCTTCTTGATTGTTAATCGCGTCAATAGCTGCCCACTCCTATCACCATGAAACACCTTTTGACACTCATCCCCCTCAGCTTGGGATTAATTGCCCTCACCCCCGCAAATTTGCCCCTAGAACGTTTTGAAATCTCAGAATTAGGAACATCTACGGGATACGATGAACGACTGCTAACGGACAAAAAAACCCTCCTACAAGCGATCAATCATAGTTTACGTTATCTGAATAGCTCGGCAGCAATCCGCGCCTATCAAAACTATCCTATTCCAGAAATAACTCGTCAGCGAGTGCAGCGTTCCTTAGTACGTTTTCGTCAATTAGTGCATAATTCTCCCACTCCAGCAGCTCTACAAAAGGCAGTTAAAAAAGAATTTATTTGGTATCGTTCTTTGGGTAATGATAGCCAGGGAAATGTTAAGTTTACTGGTTATTTTGAGCCAATTTATCAAGCAAGTCGGCAAAAAAACGCCGAGTATAAATATCCTCTCTATCGCCGACCTGCTAACTTTTCTCGCTGGTCTAAACCCCATCCGGCTAGGGTAGAATTAGAGGGAAAAGATGGTTTACTGGCGGAAAATAGCCGTCTAGCGGGATACGAATTAGTCTGGTTAAAAGATCGCTTAGAAGCTTATTTAGTTCATGTGCAAGGTTCGGCAAAATTACGTTTACCTAATGGTCAAATTATGAGCATCGGTTTTGATGGCAATACCGAGCATCCCTACACAAGTCTGGGAAAAGAAATGATTGCCGATGGTATTTTTCCTGCTGAGGGTTTAACCTTACCAATGGTTTTGGATTTTCTCAGAAATAATCCCGAGCAATTAAAGAATTATATTCCCCGCAATAATCGGTTTATTTTCTTTCGAGAAACCCACGGCACACCTGCCACTGGTAGTCTTGGAGTTCCGGTTTTACCAGAAAGATCGATCGCTACAGATAAAAGTATTTTTCCCCCTGGTGCTTTAGCTGTAATTGAGACAGAAATTCCCCAGGGAAATCTTAATCAAAAATTAGTTAGTCGCTATGTTCTCGATCAAGATACTGGCAGCGCGATTAAAGGTACTGGGAGGGTCGATATTTTTATGGGAACAGGAAAAAATGCGGGCGAGCGAGCCGGTTTAATTAATACTCCCGGTCAATTATATTATTTATTATTGAGGGAATAGGAAATAGTATAGGTAGAATTAAGATACAATTGCCAGAATCGGTTATCGGTTATCATATTTAAGGGAGAATTTTAAAAATAGAATGATGGAAAAAAACACAAATATAGATTGGTCGGATTGTGGTCCAATTACTTTAGTAGTCGTGCAGCCGACTTCTTTTTGTAATCTCAATTGTGATTACTGTTATTTACCCGATCGCCACTTAAAAAATACCTTATCCTTAGATTTAATCGAGCCGATTTTTCAGAGGGTTTTTAGTAGTCGTTTTCTCCAAGATGATTTTACCATTTGCTGGCACGCCGGCGAACCCTTAGCAGTTCCCATCAGTTTTTATGAAAGTGCTTTCGCCAAAATTGCGGAAGTTAGCGAGAAATATAATCAGCAGGGTTACTGTTTTCGTCATTCAGTACAAACTAACGCCACTTATATTAACGATGCTTGGTGTCAATTATTTAAAAAGCATGATGTTTATGTGGGAGTCAGTCTTGATGGACCGGCCTTTATTCACGATATCCACCGGCAAAACCGCAAGGGAACTGGCAGTCATGCTGCTACAATGCGGGGGATTTCTTTCTTACAAAAACATGAAATTGATGTCAGTATCATCGCTGTTTTAACAGAAGATTCCCTCGACTATCCCGACGAAATTTTTAACTTTTTTTGGGATCATGGCCTTACCGATGTGGCTTTTAATATGGAAGAAACCGAGGGTATTCATTCACAATCTTCCTTAGATAAATTAGGTATTGAACAACGTTATCGCCAGTTTATTGCCAGATTTTGGGAGTTAGTCACGGCCAAACAAGGAGAATTTAAGCTGCGGGAATTTGAATCGATCTGTAGTTTGATTTATGCCGATGAACGCTTAGAAAATACCGATATGAATCGACCTTTTATGATTGTCAATTTTGATAATCAAGGTAATTTTTCCACCTTTGATCCGGAATTACTATCGATTAAAACCCAACCCTACGGTGATTTTATCTTTGGTAATGTTTTGAGCGATTCCCTAGAATCTATCTGTGAAACCGAGAAATTTCAACAAATTTACGCTGATATGCGCGGTGGAGTCGATTTGTGTCGGCAAAAATGCGATTATTTTGGGGTTTGTGGGGGTGGTGCCGGTAGTAACAAATATTGGGAAAATGGCACTTTCAACTCCACAGATACTAAAGCCTGTTTATACCGGATTAAGTGTATCACCGATATCGTTCTCGATCGCCTAGAAAATTTATTAGAAGTTTAAAGATTTTTTTAGCTATCAGTAAACAGTAATCATTTCACTGATTACTGTTTACTAATAACTTATGAAAAAAACCTGATCTAAATACCATTTTTCCAAAGTAACGACAGAGATGGTCATGCCTGCTACGAATAAAGAAAAATGGTATTATTCTTCTTCTAAACTTAATCCTAACGCCTGTAAGCGTTCCGCTAGTCGATCCGCACGTTTCTTTTCTTTATCGGCACGTTTCTTTTCTTTATCGGCACGTTTCTTTTCTTGACGCATTTGAGACTCTAACTCAACAGTTGTTAAAAATTTCTCTCCATCAGGACGATACAATTCTAAACTAGATTTATTCCAGATAAAACGCACACCTAAACGGGGACTTATCCAGTCATTGATGGGGATAATTTCTCTTAAAGTTTTTCCCTGTCTTTGCCATCCTTGTAAACGACAGCGCATCGGGTTATATAAATAGTATTCTTCTACACTATATGTGTCATAAAACTCTAATTTTCGACTCATCTCTGCTTTTGTATTCTTCGGTGATAGAATTTCAAAAACCACTTGAGGAGCGATATTTTCTTCCTGCCATTGACGATAGGAACCCCTTCGTCCTTTGGGACGGCCAAAAGCTACCATCACATCGGGAGCAACCGGTGAAACCAAAGTAGAACGCAGAGGATACCAGAGTAAATCTCCGGCAATAAACACCCTAGGGTCATCGGCAAAGATAATCTCTAAATTCTCCTTAATTTTGACAATCCACTCATATTGTTCGGTATTATCTGCCATCGGTTGACCATCGCTATCGGGGAAAAGAAGATCGTCGTCAATATCAAGATAACTAACCATTGTCTTTTATTTTTAATAGATGGTTGTTTTCTGATTATAGCAAGATTTTGATCGATAATAAAAGCTGAAATTAAAATATCTTAATTGGGTGGGTGGAATTAAATATAAGATGAACGTAGGTTGGGTTGAAGCATGAAACCCAACTATAGCAAGATTTTGATCGATAATAAAAGCTGAAATTAAATTATGAATTATAAATTATGAATTATGAATTATGAATTGGGGAGTGGGGGAGATGGGGTAATGGGGGAGTGGGGAGGAGGGGAGAAGGGAGAAAAAAGCTGATAGCTGACAAAAGGTCTTAAGCGGCGGTTATATCTATTAAAGTCTATATTTATCAAAAAGTTAATTGACTAGAATCTATAAAAGCGTTAGGATTGATGGTGACAAATAGTTGTTATTGAGAAGGGGATAAGAACTTGATACAGGCAACCCTGCACCAGTTAAGGGTTTTCGAGGCTACCGCTCGACACAGTAGCTTTACCAAGGCGGCCGAGGAGTTATTTATCACTCAACCTACCGTCTCAACCCAAGTCAAACAACTCACAAAAGCCGTGGGTTTACCGCTATTCGAGCAAATCGGCAAACGTTTATTTTTAACCGAAGCGGGTCAGGAATTACTGTTCACCTGTCAAGAGATTTTTAAGAAATTGGACAACTTTCAAATGAAAGTGGCCGATATTAAGGGAACTAGACAGGGAAAGCTAACTTTAGGCGTGATTACTACCGCTAAATACTTTGTACCGCGATTACTGGGGGCATTCTGTCAACAGTATCCCGGTATTGACATCGCCCTGCAAGTGACTAATCATCAGAAACTGCAAGAGCGAATGTTAAACAACGAGGATGACCTCTATATTCTCAGTCAACCACCGGAAGAAGTGGAACTTTGTTCTCAGTCTTTCCTCGAAAATCCCCTAGTGGTGGTGGCGCGACGAGATCATCCATTGGTGGGTAAGAAAAATCTGCCCCTTGAGTGCCTCAACCAGCAACCTTTTATTATGCGCGAATCGGGATCTGGAACCCGCCAAGCGGTACAAAAATTATTTAATCTCCACGATATTAAAGTTAGGGTGCGCTTGGAATTAGGCAGTAACGAGGCGATTAAACAGGCTATTTCTGGGGGTTTGGGAATATCGGTACTATCTAAGCATACTCTCATCTCGGAAGGGGAAAACGGCGAATTAGCCATCCTCGACGTGGAACAGTTTCCAATTCAGCGCAATTGGTACGTTTGTTACCTGGCCGGAAAACAACTTTCCGTGATTGCCGATGCTTTTTTAAAATACCTGCTGGAAGCTAGTCAAACTATCCCGATTAATGCCTCGTTAAAAAATGGTGACAGCTTATTAGTGAGCCATTAAACCTTAAACTTTAATTCAGGATCATTTTTCTTCTTGAGGTGGTTATATGTTCGAGTCCTTCAGCCAGACTATCTGGTTGGTACCTCTTTATGCCTTTGCGGGCGCACTTCTCGCTCTACCCTGGTCTCCCGGTATTATCCGGCAAACCGGCCCGCGACCGGCCGGTTATCTGAACTTGATCATGACCTGCTGGGCTTTTTTGCATAGCCTTTTTGCTTTAATCGCCGTTTGGGGTCGTCCGCCCCAATCTATAGCATTTAATTGGCTAAATGCCGCAGATTTAAGCATATCTTTAGATGTGCAGATTTCGGCCGTTAATATCGGGGCTTTACTGCTAATTACTGGCTTAAACCTCGCCGCGCAGGTATATGCGATCGCCTATCTAGAAATGGATTGGGGTTGGGCAAGGTTTTATTCTCTCGTCGCTCTCTTTGAAGGGGGTATGTGCGCCCTAGTTATCTGTAATTCGCTATTTTTCAGCTATTGTGTGCTAGAAGTTCTGACTCTCGGCACTTATCTGCTGATTGGTTTCTGGTTCAATCAATCTCTGGTAGTGACAGGGGCGCGGGACGCTTTTCTGACCAAACGGATTGGCGATTTAATCCTGTTGATGGGAGTGGTGGCCCTTTTACCCCTGGCGGGAACCTGGAACTTTGACCAATTGGCAGAATGGGCGGCTACAGCCAATTTAAACCCCAATGTGGCTAATTTACTCTGTTTGGCATTGATTGCAGGTCCGATGGGCAAATGCGCTCAATTTCCCCTGCATTTATGGCTAGATGAGGCGATGGAAGGACCGATGCCAGCGACAATTCTGCGGAATACGGTCGTCGTTTCCACCGGCGCTTGGTTATTGGTGAAATTAGAGCCGGTGCTGCAATTATCGCCCTTAACCTTGCAAGTAATGATCATTGTTGGCTCTGTTACTGCCATCGGTGCGGGGTTAATTGCGATCGCACAGATCGATGTCAAGCGCTCCCTCTCCTATTCCGTCAGCGCCTACATGGGGCTGATTTTTATCGCTGTGGCCACCGGACAAACGGAAACCGCTTTAGTGTTACTCTTTACTTATGCGATCGCTATGTCCCTGTTAGTCATGGTGGTGGGTAACATCATTTGGAATAATATCAGCCAAGATTTAAGCCAATACGGGGGTTTATGGTCCCGTCGTCCCGTTTCTGGTATTTGTTATCTCGTCGGCGCCGCTAGTTTGGTCGCACTGCCTCCCTTTGGTGGTTTTTGGGCATTAGCGCGCATGGGCGATCGCCTCGCAGAAGTCAGTGGTTTACTGTTATTAGTGCTATTGTTGGTCAATGCTTTAACTGCCTTTAGTGTCACTAGAGAATTCTGTGTTTTCTTTGGCGGTAAAATCAAACCAATGACCCTGCGCTCTCCGGAAGCTCTTTGGCCCTTAGTTATCCCCATGACTGTGACCATGGGTTTCGCCCTTCATCTGCCGATTTTATTAGCGCAATGGCATTTATTACCAAGTAACTTAAATCTGGGAGTGGCTTTTCTCTTGGTACTTTCCACTGCTGCTGGCGTAATTCCGGCAGCATATATTTATCTGAATGAAAATATCTCCAAACCGATCGTTTTTCAACCGAAAGCCCTTCAAGATTTCTTTGCCAACGACCTTTATACAGCCCAATTGTATAAAGTCACGATCGTTTTTGTCGTCGGATTAATCTCGCAAATTATTAACTGGATCGATACCTTTCTGGTGGATGGGATAGTTAATCTGGTGGGATTAGCCACGGTTTTTGGTGGTCAGAGTTTGAAATATAACGTCTCGGGCCAAACCCAATTTTACTTTCTGTCGATTATTTTGGGGGTCGCTTTGATCGGTATTATCATCTGCTGGCCCCTACTATCACAAATTTCTCTAGTTTTCAGTTAAAGATTTGATAACTTAGGCTTTTCTTTAGCATCCCCGGCCCTGACAATAGGATTTGTCCTGATTATATGGAAACAATTACCTATGTTCAATACCTCTCGTCGCCAATTAATCCGTTATGGGGGTGGTTTTTTGGGAACTGGTCTGGCTGCTACTATTTTAGGCTCGCAACTGTCCCAAACTAACGCCCAAACTGCTGTTAATTCTGAGCCATGGCTGACCGCTCAAAATAAAGGATTGAACCCAGACCAGGCCTTAACTATGCTCATGGAAGGCAATCAACGTTTCTGGGAACGAAGACAAAAAAGTCCTAACCGCGATCAAGCTCGACTCACAGAAGTGGCCGAAAGTCAAGCCCCTTTCGCGGCAATTTTGGGCTGTGCCGATTCTCGCGTGCCGGCAGAAATCGTTTTTGATCGCGGATTAGGAGATCTATTTGTTTGTCGGGTAGCGGGAAATTTAGCCACTTCCGAAGAAATTGGTAGCCTCGAATTCGGTACGTTGGTATTAGGAGCCAAGGTAATTGTTGTCCTTGGTCATTCTCGTTGTGGAGCGGTAAAAGCCACCATTGAAGGGGGTCGTTTCCCTGGACAAATCGGTCGTTTAATCGATGGCCTACAGGTGGGAGTTGATCGGGCCGAAAAACAACCCGGTTCCAACAAACTTGAGCGAGCAATTAAATCCAATGTTATCTATCAAGTAGAGAAATTGGGCAAATCCCCGGTCATGGGTGATTTAGTAGATAAAAAACAATTAAAAATTGTTGGAGCCTACTATGATCTCGATAGCGGAAAAGTGAGTTTAATTTAGTCAATTCCAGATTAGTCATCGTGTCGGTTGGCTAATCGTTTTCTCATCCCAGTCATTCTAAATTCGATCGATACCAATATGCTCAGTACCCTGCTTTGGTTGCCAATAATTGGAGCAATTATCGTCGGTCTTTTCCCCGATAAATTTGCCCCAGCAAAATTACGTCAAATTACCCTCTTTTTTGTTGCTGCCGTCTTCTTGTGGTCTTTATATCTGCTGACCCAATATAACTTAACCAGCAATGGCTTTCAATTTTCTGAATACCGCGAATGGGCAAAACCAATCGGTTTAAGTTATAACCTCGGAGTCGATGGTTTGTCCTTACCGTTAATTATTTTAAACTGTTTCTTGACAGGAATAGCTATCTATAGTACCGAAGAAAAAGTAGAGCGTCCCCGACTTTATTACATCCTCATCCTCCTGATTAACGCCGGGGTTTCTGGGGCATTAATGGCCAAAAACCTGCTGCTGTTCATCGTTTTCTATGAACTAGAATTAATCCCCTTTTATCTGATGATTGCTATCTGGGGAGGCGAAAAACGTGGCTATGCTTCGATTAAATTCCTTCTCTACACTGCTGTCTCTGGGTTATTAGTCCTAGCGGCATTTTTAGGCATAGGTTTCCTCAATGGTGGCACTTTTGACTATTCCTCCCTCTCCACCGCCGATTTCTCCCAAAAAACCCAGTTACTGCTCTTAACTCTGCTGTTAGTGGGATTTGGCATCAAAATCCCCCTCGTACCTCTCCATACTTGGCTACCGGATGCCTATACGGAAGCTTCCCCCGCTACAGCAATTTTATTAGGTGGTATCCTCGCTAAACTCGGTACTTATGGCTTAGTTCGCTTTGGCCTGCAATTATTCCCCGAAACTTGGTCTTTAATCGCCCCCGGACTGGCAATTGTCGGCGTTACTAGCGTTATTTACGGGGCCTTGAGCGCTATTGCCCAAAAAGACATTAAACGCATGGTGGCCTACAGTTCGATCGGTCACATGGGCTATATACTGGTAGCAGCCGCCGCCGGCACGGGTTTAAGCGTCCTTGGTGCCGTCGCGCAAATGATTAGCCACGGTCTCATTCTCGCCCTCTTATTCTATCTGGTGGGCATTGTCGAACGCAAAGCCGGAACTAGAGATTTAGACGTTTTAAACGGTTTAATGAACCCAATTCGCGGTTTACCCCTGGTTAGCGCCCTATTAATTCTCGCCGGTATGGCCAGTGCTGGTATCCCCGGATTAGTGGGATTTGTGGCGGAATTTATCGTTTTTCAGGGTAGTTTTTCCCGTTTTCCCGTGCAGACGGTTCTCTGTATCATCGCTTCCGGTTTAACGGCGGTTTACTTTGTTATCCTGCTTAATCGCACCTGTTTTGGTAAATTGGATAATAAACTTGCCTACTATCCCAAAGTCTTGAAATCGGAAACTATACCCGCTTTTGTCCTAATGGTATTAATCGTCTTTTTAGGTATTCAACCCAATTATTTAGTCCGTTGGATTGAACCCACCACTAACTCGATGGTTGCCAGCTTATCGGGGGAAGCAAAACCTAGTTTTGTCTTCAAAAAATCTCCACAAAAGTCCTCAAAAACCAACTGGTTGAATCGGGGTAAATTTTTGAGTAATAGTTAGGGTTGGCTTAATAAATCTAAAAACCTTGTTGGATAAGACTTTTAGACTTTTTTGACCTCAAAAAGTGCCAGCCGAGAGTGATCGGGGCGAAAATTCCGGGACTTTTTTCCTGAAAATTAGGTAATTGACCGTCTGAAAATGGGTAAAACCCTACACCCCACACCCCACACCCCACACCCTGCCCCCACGAAAAACTTTTTCAGCAGACCCTAGTTAGTTATCCCTTGCTGTTTCCGAATTATTGTAACCGCTGCTAATTACTTTACCTAAAACTATGACTGGGACATTAATCAAAGCCAAAATTCCCCCTTCTACTCACGAATTTGCCGACATTATCCATCGTTTAGAAGCGGGTGGATCCATGTTGCCGGATACTCCCGAAAACCTGATGCAAATTATCGGCATTTATAAAGCTTATGCCGTACCGATGGATTTTTATTGGCGAGATCTGCTCTATATTGCCGAACGAGTTTTCCTCGATCCTTTGCCCTTTTTTAAATATTTTCTGCCCCAAGAATACCTAGACCTACAAAATCATTACGCTGGCGATAATGCCGATTTACGCATCTGGCGCGGTACGGGTTCCGCTCACCCTGAATTGTTAGAATTCATGGATAAAGGTAAAACCCGAAAAATGCCCAGATTAATCCATCATCTCTGGCATGACCGTATTAATATGGAATTTGCTGAAGCTTGTATGCAAGCCATGTTATGGCATGGCCGCGATATGGGTTGGGGTTTATTTGATGCCTATCTTGATTCAGAAGAATATCGCCAAAATGCCGACCGCGCTATTAAGGCCTATTTCAAGAAAAATCCCGTCATGATGAAACTTTATGACCTGTTCCCCGATATGTTTTTGGAACAGGTGCGGATGATGTCCTACTACTCTAATTTAGGACTATTCTGGGAAGTGATGGCCCCGGTATTTTTCGAGATGTCTGATATCTACGATGAAGGAGGGTTTAAAGGTGTTCCTGATGCCATGAATTTCCTCGTTAATGGTATTTTTGCCATCGCTGGCCGGCCGATTTATCATCACGTTTATATTGATGGTCAATGCTACGAAATTATCCCCAAATCAAAGGCTTTTACTTGGCTTTATGAAGCAGCTTTACCCTATGTAGAAGCGGTCTTTTATCGTACTGCTCCCTTCCGGGGTACAAAGTCCTATAATGCCCAAGCAAAACAGGTTCCTGACGAACAAAAAGACTTTCACTATGGCATTCTTTATGCGGATGTTTTCCCCGTGGGTACTGCGGGAATTCCTCCCACGTTGTTAATGGATGATATGTATCATTTTTTACCCCAATATCTGATCGATTACTATCAGCAAAACTGCCGGGGGGAAGACGATATTTTGATTCAATTGGGGATTAGTTTCCAGCGCTCGATGTATAATGTTACTTCGGCAGTTATTCAAGCTCTACGCACGGCTTTACTCTATCCCCTCGACGATCCTAATCCCAAACATTTACTTAAAAATCGTCAATTCTTTGAGGCACAAATGGACAGATTTAAACGTCCCGAAGCGCGTCTTAGAGATATCCAAAGTCCTAATTATCGTTAAGGTTTTTGGGTTATTTTTCTGGTGGGTTTATCGCCCACCTTTTTTGATTATGAGATAACCGACACCCAATGTCATACTAATACTAAATCCCTTGAGTAACCCACAGAAAACGGGTTTTTCCGAGAAACCCGTTTTCTACTCGAGGGAATAAATAATCAGTATTTAATAGCCAGATTTAGTATTAAGTACCTAAGCAAAATTAATTACACATTTCGATAAAGCTTTTGCCTCTTGCCTTCGTTAAAACCACCCACTTAATAGGATAGTTACAGAACCTAAAAATTGGCTAATTCAGGAGTTATTATTATGCTAGACCAAATGATGAAGATGTTAGAAGGGCAACAAATAGGCCCCTATCGTCTTAATAAATTTCTCGGTGCGGGTGGTTTTGGTGGTGTATTTCATGCTAGTGAAATGGTCAGAAATACATCGGTCAAAGAAGTTGCCATTAAAGTTATCCCCGAAAGTAGCGATGATAAATTAATTGAATTAACAAATTCCAGAAAGTTAGAACATCCTAATTTAATTAAGAGTTATGCGGTGGGGGAATTTACTTTTCTCAATACAGAGATGCTTTATTTAGTGATGGAATTGGCACAGGGTAGCCTAGAAAATCACATTGCCAAAGCCAGTTTGTCAGCGGATGAGATTACAAATATTACTGCTCAAGTCGCTCAGGGCTTAAATTATCTTCATCGACAAAATAAAGTCCATCGAGATTTAAAACCGGGTAATATCCTCAAGGTTAATCAACAATACAAGTTAGCAGATTTTGGCTTAATTAGAACCTTAAATAACAAAAGCCACACTCAAACAGTCCACAATACCGGTACAATTATTTATATGCCTCCCGAAGCCTTTAGGGGTGATATTTCCTCAGCTTGGGATCTGTGGTCATTAGGTATTATGTTAATCCAAATGACGACTAATCAATTTCCCTATAAGTTCAATAATGACAATAATCAATTAATGGTAAAGGTGATAAATTGTGAGCTACAAATCCCCAGTTTACCGAAAGAGTTTAAACCGATTATTGAAGGGTGTTTGCAAAAAGATAGAAAACAAAGATGGACAGCACAACAGGTTTTAAATGCCTTACAAGCAGTCAAAAAGCCTGTTTCACCAATACCCCTAATTGTTTCACCCACTCCATTTACCGAAAACCTACCCAATCGAGTCACACTGGAGATGGTGAGCTTACCAGCAGGTGAATTTCTTATGGGATCTCCTGATAGTGATCCCGATGCTAGGGATTGGGAAAAGCCTCCACACCAAGTTAAAGTCAACAGTTTTGCGATTGGGAAATATCTGGTGACTCAGGCACAATATGAAGCGGTAATGGGAACCAATCCCTCTTATTTTTCAAACAACTCTTGGTTTAAAAATAATCTGCAAAATCCGGTAGAAAAGGTTAGCTGGGATGACGCTCAAGCCTTTTGCCAGAAATTGAGTCAAATAACTGGGAAAACCTATCGCCTACCCACAGAAGCGGAATGGGAATATGCCTGTCGTGCGGGGACTACTACTCGCTATTATTTCGGTGATGATGCTAATCAGTTAGGAGATTACGCTTGGTATGACGGAAATTCTCAGAAGACAACTCATCCTGTGGGACAGAAAAGGCCCAATGCTTGGGGACTCTATGACATGAGTGGCAATGTTTTTGAGTGGTGCGAAGACGATTGGCACGATAACTATATCGGAGCGCCAAAGGATGGATCTGCGTGGACTATCAATAATGATAATCGTTCTCATCCCAAGTGTCTGCGCGGCGGTTCTTGGGTCATCAGCCCTAATATCTGTCGTTCTGCCAACCGCGTCAGGGACGACCCCGGCTACGACTACGGCATCGACGGTTTTCGGGTTGCGTGTGTCTCCCCAGGACTTTAACCCTTTGTTCTTTTGCTCTTTTGCCCTTTGTCTCCCGCCTAAGGGCGGGTCGATTTTTTTTTTGAGCCGTAGGTTGGGTTGAGGAACGAAACCCAACCCAATTATTTAAAAGTGTTGGGTTTCACTATCGTTCAACCCAACCTACGATCTGAAATTAAATAATATTGTGGCGCTCCTAACGCACCCTACCTACTCAGTGGGTTACTCAAGGGATTTAGGATAATATTGGTGCGTTACGTCGCCTATGTAATTAATGTAAATTAAATAATATTGTGGCGCTCCTAACGCACCCTACCTACTCAGTGGGTTACTCAAGGGATTTAGGATAATATTGGTGCGTTACGTCGCCTATGTAATTAATGTAAATTAAATAATATTGTGGCGCTCCTAACGCACCCTACCTACTCAGTGGGTTACTCAAGGGATTTAGGATAATATTGGTGCGTTACGTCGCCTATGTAATTAATGTAAATTAAATAATATTGTGGCGCTCCTAACGCACCCTACCTACTCATTCGCCCGTACTTTTTGCCGCAAACCCTATTTAGAGCCGTTTTTTTTCAGTAGAAACAGGGAAATTTCCCGTAAATTCTCCTACCCCTAACACCTCATACTAAATCCAGTTATTAAAGACTGATTATTTATTCCCCCTTTTGCCTCTTGCCTGACTGGGAGTCACAAGTCTAAGCTAAGAATAGCTTGCCAACCCGTCCCGACCACCGGATAAATTATAGAATGAACGATTCTAACGCTAATTCTCCCGCTCAATCCTCAGAAGAGACAATAGATGAAACCAATTGGGTAGATCTGGGGGAAGAGGAGAAACCCCTAGATAAACCCACAACCAAACCTATCCAAGCATCTCCTCTCAAGTCTATCGCTACCCTGATCACGGTGGAAACGGCTTTTTTGGCCAGTGCTACCAGTTTAATCTGGTTAATTGACTATTATTTTCCCCTCGGACCGTTATTAAGGGTTTTCTTCCCGATTCCTATCGCTTTAGCCTATTTACGTTGGGGCGCTCGTTGTGCTTGGATGACAGCATTAGTTTCTAGTTTACTTTTGTCGGTGTTAATGGGACCGACTCGCAGTATCGTCTTTTTGATTCCCCACGGCTTGATGGGGTTACAATTGGGGCTATGCTGGCGCCGGGGTGCGCGCTGGGAATTTTCTATCTTGACTGGGGGACTGTTGGGGGCTTTTGGTTTATTCTTTCGTTTTTGGCTGTTTTCAATTCTTTTAGGCGAAAATCTCTGGTTATATGTGATTACCCAAGCGACTAATTTTATCGATTGGATTTTCACCCAGATAGGGATTCTCGCTAAACCGACGCTGCTGCAAGTGCAATCGATAGCAGTTGTGGGCATATTTGTCAATAGTTTATTATACTTATTTGCCGTGCATTTAGTGGCGTTATTAGTTCTTGATCGCCTCGGTAATCCGATTTCTCGTCCGCCCAAATGGGTGCAGGTCATACTAGATTATGAGTGATTATCTTGGTCAGGGGATCATCATCTTGTCAGAGAGTGACCGAGTGAGTTATAGTCGTCTATAAGACTCGATTAAAGCATTTCTTAAAAGAATCGTGGTTTTTGGAAAATCGAAAAGTGCGCTATTTTCCCTTCCACAGAAACCTGTTGCCGAGGGGAGTAACTCAAAAACTCCTTTTTTCCTAGATTCTGATAGACAGAACTGGCGGAAACGGATAAAAAATGCTGTTATCGAGCAAGACTCAGGGATTAATTGAAAATCTCGTCTCCTGGCTGTGCTTACCTAATTGTGGGTCAAGCCGGCACTTGCCAAACAGACTTAACAACTGAAACCAAGACTCAGTTCCCACGTCTGAGGGGCAGATGAACATCAAGATGAGGCTTTAACGATGCGGACTCATCTTCTTAGAACTTTCTTAACAAGACCAGATTTCCAGAAGTAGCCTCAAAGCATAGACAAATAGCCCATGGTCCGTCGCTTTTGAAACCGAAAGATTGAGGAAATTGAATGCCAAAACAAATAATCATAGCCGAACAACACCATATAGCGGCTGTTTTTTGGGAAGATCAAATTCAGGAATTAGTTGTAGCCACAGGTAATCAGCAGGTGGGCGACATCTATCTAGGATTAGTAGAAAATGTTATCCCCGGGATAGATGCAGCCTTCGTCAATATTGGCGATGCGGAACGCAATGGCTTTATCCATGTCACCGACCTGGGCCCCTTAAGACTGAAAAAAACCGCCGGTGCCATCACGGAATTACTGGCCCCCCAGCAAAAAGTGCTGGTACAGGTAATGAAGGAACCCACCGGCAATAAAGGACCGCGACTAACGGGAAATGTCACTCTCCCTGGTCGTTATCTGGTATTGATGCCCAATGGTCGCGGGGTGAATCTTTCCCGTCGCATCCGCAGTGAAGACGAGCGCTCCCGTTTACGAGCTTTAGCGATTTTGGTCAAACCGGCGGGGATGGGTTTGCTGGTACGCACCGAGGCCGAAGGCAAAGCGGAAGAAGCGATTATCGAGGATTTGGAATTTCTGCAAAAACAGTGGGAGAGCATCCAACAGATGGCCGTCAGCAGCCGCGCCCCGGCCCTGCTTAACCGCGATGATGACTTTATTCAAAGGGTTTTGCGGGATATGTACAGTGCCGATGTCAATCGCATTGTTGTGGATAACCCGGTGGCGGTAAAACGAGTTAAACAGCAATTGACGAACTGGGGCGGCGGCAAAGCTCTCGAAGGGGTTTATATCGACTCCCATCGGGAAACCCAGCCAATTCTCGACTATTTCCGGGTTAACGCCGCCATTCGCGAGGCCCTCAAACCCCGGGTTGATTTACCCTCCGGCGGCTACATTATCATC
Source organism: Microcystis flos-aquae FACHB-1344 (assembly GCF_014698375.1). NCBI lineage: Bacteria > Bacillati > Cyanobacteriota > Cyanophyceae > Chroococcales > Microcystaceae > Microcystis > Microcystis flos-aquae. The sequence continues at coordinate 124,710 of NZ_JACJSW010000216.1, forward strand.
GAACCGACGGAAGCTTTAACGGTAATTGATGTTAACTCCGGTTCCTTTACCCGTTCGGCCACGGCCCGAGAAACCGTACTCTGGACTAATAGCGAGGCCGCCACAGAAATCGCCCGACAACTGCGCTTGAGAAATATCGGCGGTGTGGTGGTGGTGGACTTCATCGATATGGATTCCCGTCGCGACCAGTTGAAACTGCTGGAATTGTTTAATAAGGCCCTGAAAAGCGATAAGGCCCGGCCCCAGATTGCCCAATTATCGGAATTGGGGTTAGTGGAATTAACTCGTAAGCGTCAGGGGAAAAACATTTATGAATTATTCGGCAAAACCTGTGACCATTGCGGCGGACTGGGCCATTTAGCCCATCTACCCGGAGAAGGCAACGCCATCGCCCTAGAAACCCCCACCCTTAGCCGCGCGGAAAAAGAAACCCTTGTCATTGCTCCGACTAATACAAAAGTTCTACCCGATAAGAGCGCTCCTAGCGTTGCCGCTGCCGAACCCTATCTAGAAGTTTTCTCTGAATTTGAGGCCGAAGAAAACGCCCAAGAGATAGATCTTTCCTTCCATCCCAACTATCAAGAACAGGTTAATAATTCTCGCCGTCGCCGCCGTCGTCGTCCCTCGGAACTGTTACTAAAAGAGGAACGGGGCGAAAAAGCCTCTACTAACGGTGTTAACAACGAAATCGAGCCGGAATCAGAACCCCAACGCTTTGAGGAAAAACGAGAACGCCCCGCCCGTCTCTCGAAACGGGGAGAAGATGCCAGCGCCGCCAAAAATATCCCCGTCAGCGAACGGGAGCGGGTTTCCGTGGAAATGACCCCGGTAGAACAGGAAGTTTATTCTTTAATGGGCATTTCTCCCCTGATTCTGGTGGATAAGGAGTTTAAAGACCCGAAATCGGTGATTGTTTCCGTGAAACTGGCAGGGGAAAGAGAAGCGGAAAACCCAGAAATGCCTGTTACTCCTGAAATATCCTTGACTCCTACCCTAGAAGTCGAGGACACCCCGGTAGAAGCGACGGAAATCGGCGAGGAAGCCGAAAATCACTCCTTGGTGCGCCGTCGTCGTCGTTCCACCACTAGCGAAGTTAGTCAGGAAATCAACCAAGAAGCTAGTCCACCAGTGACTTTTACGCCCGAACCGATTACGACCGAAACTCCAGTTTTTCTGGGCGAAGTCATTCCTTTCGAGACCCCGGTGAGCGCCGAGGTGACAGAGGAGCCACAAATAGAGCCTGAAACCGCGGTGCTGCGTCGTCGTCGTCGTCGTTCCTCCGCCACTGTCGATGAGTCATGAGCGCAGAACCCTTAATTGCCGGTGTCGATGAGGTGGGGCGCGGGGCTTTATTTGGCCCCGTGGTGGCGGCGGTAGTGGTCACTGTCCCCTCTGGTTTTGCGCGGCTGTGGGAGTTGGGGGTGAAGGATAGTAAGCAACTTAGCCCCCAAAAACGGCAAAAGTTGAGCCAGCAAATACAACGGGATTTTGTTTGTCGCATCGGTTATGCTACGGTGAAAGAGATCGATCGCTTGAATATTCTTCAGGCCTCCCTACTGGCGATGAGCAGAGCTATCGGGAAATTACCCCTTTCCCCCAGTCTCTGCTGGGTCGATGGCAAGCACATTATTAAAGATTTGTCAATCCCCCAAAAGGCGGTAATTCAGGGAGATCAACAATCCCCGGTAATTGCGGCGGCTAGTATCGTGGCCAAAGTCTGGCGCGATGACTTAATTACTCGTTGGCACAGACGCTATCCCGATTATGGACTCGCTCGTCACAAGGGTTATGGCACTGCTCAACACCTAGAAGCGATTGGCAACCAGGGAGTTACTTCTCAGCACCGGCTCTCTTTTAGTCCCTGCCAACCGAGGTGGGAGCATGACTGCCGAACAATTTGCCCAAGGGTTATCGAAAATTCTTGACCGATAGCCAAAAAATTCCCCTTTTTACCAGAAATAAAAAGGGGAGAAGATATTAGATAGCTTTAGGATTCAGTCATCCATTCCGTATGGAAAAACTCACCTCTGGGTTTATCGGTACGTTCGTAGGTATGAGCGCCAAAATAATCCCGTTGTGCTTGGGTGAGATTTTGCGGTAAATTGGCCCGACGATAACTATCAAAATAGTCCAAAGAAGAACTAAAAGCCGGGACAGGAATTCCCAACTTATTAGCCAAGACTAACACCTCACGCCAGGCTTCTTGGCGATCGAGGATACTTTGCTTAAATTCCGGCGCTAACAACAAATTCGGCAGCCCCGGATTTTCCGCAAAAGCTTTGCGAATTTTATCCAAGAAACCGGCCCGAATAATACAGCCGCCCTTCCAGATCCGGGCCGATTCCGGCAGACTGATATTATAGTTAAACTCCTGAGAAGCTTTAGCGATTAAGGCCATACCCTGGGCATAGGAACACATTTTCGAGCAGTAAAGAGCATCACGCACCTTATTCACAAATAGTGCCGCATCCCCCGGATAGGTTTCCCCCGGTCCGGGTAGCTCTTTTGCGGCGGCCACCCGTTCATCCTTATAAGCGGACATCACGCGAGCATTAACCGCAGCATAAATAGTCGGAATTGACACCCCCAACTCCAAGGAACTTAACACGGTCCAGCGTCCGGTTCCCTTTTGTCCCGCCGAATCCAAGATTAAATCTACCAAATGATGACCGGTTTCCGGGTCAACATACTTAAAGATATCGGCGGTAATTTCAATTAAATAAGAATTAAGCTCATCGGTGCGATTCCACTCGGTGAAAGTTTCCTGTAACTGCTGATTGCTTAGTCCTAGACCATTTTTCAGCACATCGTAGGCTTCCGCAATTAACTGCATATCGCCGTACTCGATGCCATTGTGAACCATTTTCACATAATGGCCCGCACCCCCGGGTCCCACGTAGGTGACACAGGGACCATCATCGACTTGGGCGGCAATTTTGGTTAAAATCGGCTCTAATTCCCGATAGGCGAACTCTGTACCCCCCGGCATCAGGGAAGGACCGTGCAGAGCGCCTTCTTCGCCACCACTGACTCCCATACCGACAAAACCGAGTTTAGTGGTCGATTCTAGGTCGCGGGTGCGTCTTTCTGTGTCCTCATAGAGGGAGTTACCGCCATCGATAATCATATCTCCTTCTTCGAGAAGGGGTTTTAATTGTTCAATCACGGCATCCACCGGCGGGCCAGCTTTTACCATGACCAGAATTTTGCGGGGACGCTCTAAAATTTGGACGAATTCTTCTAAACTATAGGCCGCCTTGACATCTTTGCCGACGGCGCGAGTTTCCATAAATTCTTTAGTTTTGCTGGCGGTGCGATTGTAAACAGCTATAGGAAAACCCCGACTCTCCACATTGAGAGCGAGATTTTCTCCCATGACAGCTAGTCCGATAACACCGAAGGTACGTTTAGTCATAGAAATTCAGTCTCGGCTGATGCGTTCTTCCTCCCCTTTTAGCGCCTACTTTCCCTAAGATAGCTAAACTTTCCCTATTTCTTAAGCCTTGACTAATCAGTGATCAGTGATCAGTAATCAGTAATCAGTAATCAGTAATCAGATTTGGGTTTTCAGTGACCGGCATTGAGTGAGGAGTGTGACAGCGTTTCTCCTCAAGATGAAGTGTAACCTAATTTGGTATCATCCCCAGACGACTGGCTACTGTTGCCCGTTCCCTAAAACCAGAGACTTCCTACCTCACCATTAAGATAACTGCTATGAATGGCATTCACTGATGACTGAAAAACCCCCAAGCGCAGAAAAATTAATGGTAATGTTAAATTAAATTAAGAAAATCCTCATTCTTGTTATATGCAGTTAACTTGGCTTGATAGTAATTCTTGGTTAATCGAAATCGGGGGAAAACGCCTGCTTCTCGATCCTTGGTTGGTAGGTTCCCTGACTTTTGGTAATTTAACTTGGCTATTTGAGGGCAAAAAAACCGCTAATCATGCCATTCCCGAACATATCGATCTGATTCTTCTCTCCCAAGGTTTGGAAGATCACGCCCATCCTCCTACTTTACAGGTACTCGATCGCCAAATTCCCGTGGTAGCTTCTCCTAATGCCGAAAAAGTCGTTCGAGCGCTCAATTATACCCATCCCATCCCTTTAACCCACGGTGCTAGTTATATCTTTGACAATGCGATCGAAATTACTGCTGTCCCCGGTTCTCCAGTCGGGCCGACTCTGGTGGAAAATGGTTATGTTATCAAGGAATTAGCGACAAATCAGAGTATCTACTACGAACCCCACGGTTATCATTCTCCTAGCCTCGATTCTCTTGGTAAAATCTCCGTGATTATCACTCCTTTGATTGACTTAAAAATACCTTTCCTCGGACCGGTAATCAAAGGACAAGAAAGCGCCTTAGCAGTCTGTCAACGCTTGCAGCCTCAATATATTATTTCTACGGCTGCCGGTGGTGATATCGAGTTTAAAGGATTATTGATGGCGGTGTTAAGTGCTGGGGGTAGTCCCGAATCCTTTCAAGAATTATTAACATCCCATGCTTTGCCGACAAAGGTAATTGATCCTCGTCCTTGGCAACCTTTTACGGTGGAATTAGGTGAGTGCGTTCCGGGTTTGAGCTAATCTCAATTGAGGGAAGAATAGAAAAAAGTTAAAATTTTCTTCCCGATTTTTATCTAAAAAAGTAGAATTTTTTTTATATCTTTGCTGGCTATAGATGACATTAATTGTTTGAAAAAACTGGCTCTCTTGAATATTAGATGTAAAATGGGTAAAACCCCACACCCCACACCCCACACCCTGCCCCCAGGAAAAACTTTTGCCGCAAACCCTAATTAAAAGTGGCTCTTCTCTGCTAAATTTTCTATGAATCAGTTGCCCTTATTTTCTCAATCAAAATCAGTGCGAGACTTTTATCAACCTGATGCCGAAATAATTCTTTATCAAGGAGATAGCAATAATTTTATCAAGACTATACCAGATAATTCTGTGAGCTTGATTATTACTTCTCCTCCCTACAATTTAGGAAAAGACTACGAAAAAAAAATCTCTTTGGATACTTATCTGGAAACCCAAACCAAAATTCTGCGAGAATTCTCTAGAATCTTGCAAGATAATGGCAGTATTTGCTGGCAGGTGGGAAATTTCGTTCAAGAGGGAGAAGTTTATCCTTTAGATATTTTTTATTATCAGCTATTTAAACAAATGGGTTTCTTTTTAAGAAATAGAATTGTCTGGCATTTTGGTCATGGATTACATACCTCTAAAAGATTTTCTGGCAGATATGAAACTATTTTGTGGTTGACAAAAACCGATAAATATACCTTTAATCTTGATCCGGTGAGAATCCCCGCTAAATACCCTGGTAAGCGCCATTTTAAAGGTAAAAATATCGGTAAACCCTCTGGTAATCCTTTAGGAAAAAATCCCAGCGATGTTTGGGAGTTTTTGGCACAAGAATGGGATGAGTTACTGTGGGATATTCCTAACGTTAAATCTAATCATCCAGAGAAAACTATTCATCCTTGTCAATATCCGATCGAATTAGTAGAAAGATGTGTTTTAGCCTTGACAAATGAGGGGGATTGGGTTTTTGATCCCTTTGCCGGAGTCGGAACTTCTCTGATTGCTAGTATTATGCACAATCGTCGAGTGATGGGGAGTGAAAAAGAAGCAGAATATGTGAAAATTGCCAAGGAAAGAATCGCCGCTTATTGGCAAGGAAATCTCAAAATTCGTCCTTTAGGAAAACCTATTCATCAGCCTAATGGTAAGGAAAAAGTTGCTCAAATTCCCGAAGAATGGCACAATAATATATAGGAATTAACACTGAATCTCCCCCCCAAGTAGATGGATTCATGAATCCATCTACTACGAGTTGATGCTAAATCCGGTTATTAAAAACTGATTATTTATTCACCCTGTTGCCTTTTGCATGAGTAGAAAACGGGTTTCTCGGAGAAACCCGTTTTCTGTGCGTTACTCAACGGATTTAGTATAACTCATCCGACAATGATTGATAAATTTTTTATCACCATTTTTAGAGAAAACTTTGCAGAATTGTGGCGGTTTCTTGACCGGTTTTTTCCCAACTAAAAAGCTCGGCGCGTTGGCGACTCAGGGATTTTAATTTAAGACGCAATTGGTTATTTTTAGCGATTTGCTGCATTGCCTCCCTCATCTCATCGATACTATAGGGATTAATTAAAATTGCCGCATCTCCTGTGACTTCCGGGAGAGAGGAAAGATTAGAAGTAATCACAGGAGTTCCACAGGCGATCGCTTCTAGTACAGGTAATCCGAAACCTTCCCAAAGGGAGGGATAAACTAAAGCAGTTGCTTGGTTTAAAAGTTGCGGCAATTCTTCATAGGAAACATAGTTTAAAAATTGCACTCGTTGAGAGATTGATAATGCTTCTACCTGTTGCTGTAGAGTAGGGGTAAAACGGGGGTCAAATTGACCGACAATTAATAATTGATATTCGGGATCGATTTGGGAAAAAGCAGTAATTAAACGAGCGATATTTTTATGAGGATCATAACGACCAAGATAGATAAAATAGGGACGAGTCGCCAGATTTAGAGGACGAAAATTATCAGAATCATATCCAGAAAGAATCACGGTTATTTTGTCAAGAGGTATGTTAAAAAACTTATGAATATCGGAGGCAGTTGCTTGGGAAACAGCGATAATATGTGTGGCTTTTTTCAGGACTTGGGGTAAATAGTATTTATTATAAAAAGTTAGAGGAGAAAATTTCAGGAATCGCAGGGGAATTAAATCATGAACTGTGACAATATAGCGGCAATTTCCATAAATAGGTGCTTCGGGAATGGGGGTAAATAGCAGAGAGGATTTCAATTGTTGATAGGTTTGATAGAGTTGGGTTTCTGTCCAAATTAAGCGCTTAATATTGCCTTTGGTTCCCTGCTCTTGGGTGAGGTTTGCCGAGACAGGATAGGTGTTAAAATCTGGGTAACTATTAGAAGTGATTAGGGTAGGATTTAAGTTAGCTAATTGGGGAATTAGATTTTTAGTATAGGTAGTCAATCCAGTATATTTAGTACCGAGAAAAGCGAGATTGATTAATAATTGATGATTCCTATTCATAGATATTAGCTAGTTAAGTAGGTAGGTGTTAAAAGTTGTCAGACACCCCCCTTATCAAGGGGGGATTAAGGGGTGATCAGCACCCCCCTTATCAAGGGGGGATTAAGGGGGGATCCATCTTCAATTTAATTATAACTACTTACTTATTATAAAAGAGAACGATAAGCTTTTATAGTAGCTTGTGCGGTTTTTTGCCAAGAGAATTTTGCTGCTTGTTTTTTTCCTTTAGTGATTAATTCTTGACGGAGAGAGGTATCACTAATAACTTGATAGATTGCCGCAGCAATTTCTAGGGAATTATCGGGATTAATTAATATTGCCGAGTCTCCCGTGACTTCGGGTAAGGATGCAGTATTAGCAGTTACCACAGGACAACCTAAAGTCATCGCTTCTAAAACTGGTAATCCAAAACCTTCGTAAAAAGAAGGATAGACAAAAACATCGGCTTTTTGATAATAATCCGCAACTAAGTCATCAGCAAGATAATCAAGATGTTGGATACTATCTCGAAAGGGAGACTGAGATATTTTATCGAAAATTGGTTGATACTTCCATCCTTTTTTGCCAATCAGAATCAGATTATGGTCTAATTTATACCTGTCCTTGAGATAGTTAAAAGCGGTGATAAGATTAATAATATTTTTTCGTGGTTCTAGGGTACTAACAAAGAGTAAATAGGGTTTAGTGATAGTTAGAGATGAGGGAGAATTGGGGAGAGAAGAATAACGACTTGCGAGGGGAGTAACAAAAATTTTCTCTGGGTTCACACCTAAATATTCAATAATATCTCGTTTGGTACTTGCGGAGTTAGCAATAACTAAATCTGTCCATTGTAGAGATTGTTTAATCCGTTGGGTGTAGGTTTTGACAATCCCCGTGACAAACTCAGGATATTTAATAAAGGTAACATCATGAATAGTCATAACTTGACGACTCTGACGACAAGGATACACCACATGATCCAATCCGTGGAGAATATCGGGAGAATCAAGAAAGTTTTCTAGATAGGGAATTAGAGGATTAGGAAATCGGGTTAAAATATTGCTAAGACTGACGGGAATTGGTAAACATTTAACCTCTGGATAGGATTGCAGTTTTTCGGGTATAGAAAGATTACCCCGCAGCCAGTTTTTTACCGATGGTTGAAAACAGAGGGACAGGGAAAAGTTTTCTTGGTTTTGTAATTTAGCTAATTCGGCAATCAGGTGATAAGCATATAATCCAATTCCGCTAGGATTTTGTCTTATCGGTGTACCATCAACTAAAATTTTAAGCATTTGCGGTTAGATGAGATTGACGGGATAGATATTTTAAATTACACATTCAATTGCTAATTTTGCTCGGTTAGGACAAGATTAAAATCGGCAATAAATTCCACCCTAATAGTTAATCTTACCCTATAGCGTCCCTAAATAGCAGCCTTTTTTAGTTAGGTTACGGTCAATACTTAATTTATCGGGCAATTTTTTCGATTATTGTCCCCTCACCCACCCTAGAACATAGTGATCATATCAATTCAGTTAGTGTTAGTCCTAATAATCAACTATTAGCCAGTGGTAGTGATGATAAAAGATTAAAATTATGGGATTTAAAAGCAGGAAAAGCCATTATTTCTATTCCCCATCCCCAGAAAATCTATTCCGTTTGTTTTAGTCCCGACGGTAATTATATCGCCACGGCCTGCCAAGACAAAATCGTGAGAGTTTATGGCACTTCCGAACTACAATCTTTAGCAAGTTGAACAATCTTTGAGCGCACCGGATGCTTATCGGTGTCTAATTATCCACTAGAGATCGCTGCTGGTCTGTTCCTCTCGGAAGTAAAGCTGATATAATTGACAGCTAGGCTGGGCTAGATCGCCTTTTAGCTGAATTAAACCCATACTTTCCAGTTTATAGGCAGTAATCGGTTCTAATCGCGCTCCCTTATCGGAAGAATTAACCACTTCCCCCATCGCTGTCAATAATTCCGGCTGTTTTTGCAGATTATCCCAGTGATGACGCAGGTGTGCCGCATAAATTCCCCCTTGGGTAGCAGCATTAGGGAGAATATTTTTTTCCCCGCGCACCCGCGCTTCCAGGGCCAAACGGCTAAGATAGGGATGACCAGCAACTAGAGCGATTAAATCCCCGATAAAACGCTGATTATCGTCATTTTTAGGCAATCCGTAGCTACTAGCCAAGTTTTCCAGTTGTTCGAGGCTAAAACCGGGTAATTTAATCGCGCGACCGACATTAAAGGGAGATTGATTAGCGTCCAATTGAATATAGATTTCCGTGGAATTAGCAATCGCTAACCGCAAATTCTGCCAGATTTCTAAATTATTAGCTTCTTCGTGCCAACAGCGCAAAAGCGGCAGAAAATCCCTAGCGATGTCGGGATACTCGAAAATTCTGTCTAAATTATCTAGGGCCAAAAAGAGCGGCCCGTTAATCTGTTCCAAAAGATAGGACTGAAAATAGGTTTGACAACTGATTAAACTGCCAAATAGTTCCTCGTCCCAATATTCATCTAATTGAGGCTTTAAACCCAATTCTCGGCTGACATTTGCCGAAAACCAGCGACAAAATCGGTCTAAACTGGCAAACATCGCCTTTTCTGCCACTTGACAATTAATATAAACTGTGCTATGTCCCCAACTATCTGCCTGAGCGAGCAGATGTTTAAGGAGAGAAGTTTTACCGGTCTTTTCGGGGGATTTAATGCGAATGAGTGACCCCGGACGATTAATTTCTTGATAACAGTCGCTTTCGACGGGAGGGCGGCTAATATAAGTATCTATAACTGATTTTTCTGCTAGTATCGGGGTGGGGTGATTTTTCCATTGAGGATATTTGATATCTTTGAACCATTCTCGGAGGATTTGGAACTTACCCGGCCCTTTACTACCTAATTCGAGTTCGGGACAGCCATTATCTTTATCTGCCGAGAAATAGCTATAGATTTTAGTCATTTGTTTTTTATAGGTTTCATGGCTGGCGGCCTCAGCCATTTCCCAAATTTCCTCATCCGGTTTGCGCCAATTTTCGTAGGCAAAACGAACTAAAAAAATCTCTTTTAATTTGCCTTGAACACCGTATTCTCTAGCTAGATGTTTAAGAAACTCGTCCCATCCCTGTGGTTTCATCCGGTTCTACTTTATTCTACTTATATTCCCTTTTTTTCCATGTTAACCCCTTTTTCCCTCTTGGCAATGGGACTGACATCCGAGAAGGAAGGCCCTATGGTAAAAATAGGTCAATTACCTGATAGTGTCTAAGGGAGTAAAACCATGAAAATCTCGTTAACCTTGTTTGTTGTGGCCTCCTTGCTGTTAGGTTCAATTCCTCACACTTTAGCGGTTAATAGTCAAGATAACCATTTTGACCATTCCTCTTGGCCGCTAATTTTACAAAACCGTGACTGTAAGGGTGATAAGGACGATAATTGCAATTAGTCCTGATTATCTCGGTTAAGGTTGTTAATCTATATCCCCCACCGATGAAAAAATCGTGGTCGGGATTTTTTTTATCCCATCGGCTGCAGATAGCTTTTATCAAGATAATTTCTAGATTCAAGAGCAATTATCTCAAGAACTCGCCTGTAATTCCTCTAAACGTGCTAAAACTTCGGCGCTGTGAATGGCAGGATTTACCCCTAAATAAATCTCTTTTAAAATCCCTTGCGGATCGATAAGATAGGTATGACGCAGGGAAACATAACCCATCCAAGAACCATAAGCTTTACTAACATCTCCGGTAGTATCTGCCAGTAAGGGAAATTTTAACCCCTCCGAGTCACAAAATTCCGCATGAGAATCGACATCATCGGCACTTACCCCTAAAACTTGCGTATTTTTAGCCATATATTTCGGCAAATCCTGCTGAAAACGCCGCGCTTCTAGGGTACAGCCGGGGGTAAAATCCTTGGGATAAAAATATAAAACTACCCACTTACCCCGATAATCCGATAGGGAAATATTCCCTTCTCCCGTGTTAGTCGGTAGGGTAAAATCGGGTGCCGGTTGATTTAAAGGGGGTTGGGGGCCACCTAAAGCGTTAGCATCGGGAATAAAGGCAAAAAATGCCAGAATTACTGCAATTAAAAAACTCAACAGTTGACGACGAGACATAATCAGTTATCAGTTATCAGTTATCAGTTATCAGTTATAGTCATTTCAATTAAGATTGAGAATATCAATGCCAGAGTTCATAAGGGTTTAACTGGTCTAGATTGTATCAGACTTATCTGAAATGACTATATCAGTTATTTTAGTAAAAAATCGTAGGGTTAGGGGACAAGGGGTTATGTCGTTGACTAAATTGTTTAGTATTCGCCATAACTTGCCCTTATGGTTTTCCATCATCGGATGACAAAACCACAGCCGGACGGCACTTAATTCCTGTCACACCGGGAAAATCAATTGTCACCACATCTCCAGAAGAAAACGTCACCAATTAAATCCCCTCCACATCAGAGAAAGTTTTGGCCGCGTAGTTTAGGGAAAAATTGACAAGATCGATCTGATCCTCCTCAGTCCAGGTATCACTTTGATCGAGCGATGGTTGTTGTTGTCCGACAAGTTGATTGAGAATGATTGTGGCCAATCGCAAACGTTCCCCAGATGATAAGTTACAAACCACTTGATTATAAACTTGTTGGGCAGTAGTGGGCATGACAAAAAACTGATGACTGAATGCTTCTAGTGGGACTTCAACAAATTTTAAGCCCAAACAAAGCCGAAACTGGCTTGATAAGCGGCAAACACATCCTGATTCTCGGTCAGCCACCTAAAGAAACGGGTAATGATTCGGTAGTAGTGCCGTAGCCCTCTTGCTTACCTGGTATGAATTGTGTAAAATATTTATGAATAAAAATAATTGGAACCCAATCAGTCTTTAAACCTCTAGCTTGATCATGACTTTTCTAATAAATATCTTTTTCTGGCTCCTGTCTGGCTTACTCAAATATCAGTCTAGCACCGAACAAAGTCCCCCCTTCACCTCTATTCCCCTGTCCTAATTGTGGTTCTCACCATACTATCAATAATGGTTCTATTCATAATGTAAAACCCAAACGTCAAGGTAAAGAATGTGGTCGTCAGTTTGTGCTCAATCCCACTAATAAAACCGTCTCTGACCAAACCAAACAATTAATTGATCAACTCTTGCTCGAACGAATTTACTTGCGAGGAATTGCTAGAGTAACAGGGGTAAGTTGGTCATGGTTACAAAACTATGTCAACAATAAACTGGCGGCTGTCCCCCGTCAAATAAAGGTTTCGGATAAACCAAGTCTCAACAAGCAATTTAAATTACGAACAGCTTAATACCTTTCGACAAAAGATTTCTCGGCTGGTGAGAGAGAGTCTATCTTTCTCTAAAAAAATGGAGAATCACGTTGGGGAGCCCTTTGGTATTTTATCCATGACTACAATGCACAGCAAAGCAAAGGATTAAGCCGCCATCACTACTACCGAATCACCACCACAATTTTGTCTCCGTACAATTTTTACAATATGTCAACCCACATTCCGCACCCTCAACTGTCACATAAGACTAAATCCGTTGAGCATAGGCTACTTATGAGGACAGGCACTCATGCACTCTTGCAATAGGCAAAAGGGGGAATAAATAATCATTCTTTAATAACCGGATTTAGTATCACAACAATTTTGGCAATTTAGGAGTAATCTAGCTCAAATCCTCGAAAAAAGGGTTGTAATCTTTTGTAGTTAGACTCTTTCAGAGCTTTACCTCCAAATCCAACGGCTAACTCCCTCAGATTGACGGTTTTGACTTTGATTAAGGCTAGTAGGAACAGTGCCAGAAACGAAACCCCGGCACCATGCCATCCGAGATGGGGTTGAAGGGCTTGCTTTAAGCCACTATACTGGTTCATAGGGTTTTGGAGATTGGTTCTATTTCTCATCAAACCCTACTCCCGCCTACTTTAAAATCTTTGAAACCGCATCCACAGGGAAACCCGTAGTTTGGCTTTTTCGGCTATGATCCTTGCATAGCAATACTTTTAAGGGTTAATGGCCTGCCAGTGAAATTCCAGTTCTCTAGCTGGTTGCGGTTCATCTCCTTAAAAGTGTCCCGAAGTCAATCTCAGCTTAGATGTCATATTCCTTACTCTATAAGGGTTTGAGGCTATTTTAAATAGATACCATGTTTGGACAAATTCCCAAATTATTCTCAAGCTATACTGGCATACTAGATGCGGTCTAATACAGTTATCCCTTAACTATTTGATTAATGATGAACAACCAACAAAACGGGGCTTTAAAAACCCAAAGTCAAGCAAATCTGCCAGTTTTTGCCCAACCGGCTTTTATCCCCTCCCCGACGCAGGAAGAAGAGGAACTCAACCTGCGTCAAGTCTTTTCTGTGGTCAAGCATCGCTGGTGGATAATCGCTGGCATCACCCTAGGGGTGACAGGAGCGATCGCTACTTGGACTTTCTTAAAAACCCCTATCTATCAAGGTAGATTCCTGCTGCTCATCGGTCAACCGATTGAGCAAAATAAAAGTTCTTCCAGACTGGCAGCCCAAGATATCCTACCTCAGTTAGGTGGTGAAGACATCGATTATGATACCCAAATCGCTGTTTTAACCAGTCCTCAACTTCTTAACCCCATCCTTAGTAAAATAACCCCTAAGTATCCCGATTTTACCTACAGTGATTTAATTAGTAAAACTGGCAAATCTGATCTCGAAATTAGTCAATTAAAAAAGACGAAAGTTTTAGAAATTTCCTATCAAGATGCGGAACCGGAAAAAATTAAGCTGGTTTTAGATAATTTAGCCCGTCATTACCTCAACTATAGTTCTCAGGAACGGAAGACCGAAATTAATCAAGGGTTAGATTTTGTTAACGCTCAATTGCCCGTGCTGCGGGAACGAGTTAATACTCTACAAAAACAAATGCAGCAATTCCGGCAGCAATACAATTTCCTCGATCCCGATAAAGAGGCGACTCGTTTATCACAACAGTTAACCAATACTGAACAAGATTATCGGGCAGCCCAAGTTGCCCTTAACGAAATTAACTCTCGCTATCAGGCTTTACAGCAACAGGTGGGATTAGCCCCCGATCAAGCAATTATCGCTACTTATCTCAGTGAATCTCCCGGTTATCAAGATTTGCTCAAGCAGTTGCAAGAAGTGGAAGTGGAATTGGCCAAACAATCGGCAGTTTTTGCCAAGGATAGCCCAATAATCGCCACCCTAGAGGAAAAACGGGCTAATTTACTGCCCCTACTGCAAAACGAAGCCCAGAGAACCCTAGGGGAAAAACTGCCCCAGACAGTGGGTGACTCCCCGGCTTTGGTGTCACAGAGCGCTTTGCGGGTACAATTAACCCAACAATTGGTGGAAGCCGCTAACAGTCGCCAAACCCTAGAAATTAAGGTAGAATCCCTTGCCCGGGCCCTCGAACAACAGAAAGCCTCGGTCAAAAATCTGGCGGTTTTAGCCCGTCGTTATACGGATTTGCAGCGAGAATTGGAAATTGCCACCACCAGTCTCGGCCGTTTTCTGGAGGAACAACAAAAACTCCAACTCAAGGTGGCACAACAAGTGGTGCCTTGGCAACTAATTTCCCCACCAGAAGTAGGGGAGAACTTCGTTTCCCCTAAACCCGTGCGAAATCTGGCTTTAGGGGTTATCGGTGGTCTGTTACTAGGTATGGGGGCAGCCTTTTTAGCTGAAAGATTAGACCCCGTTCATCATAGTGCAGATGAAATAAAAGAAGATACCAAACTACCCCTTTTAGGTGCAATTCCCTGGCAAAAAGACCTTGGCACGATCGAAAAAGTGATCACCGCCGCCCTACCCCAGTTAACAGTCGGCGATCGCAAAATCACTATCCCTAATAGTACCCCAAAATCAGCCAACGAAAACCCCTACTACTATAATTTCTCCCCCTTCTCGGAGGCTTTCCGCACTCTCAACACCAATATTCGCCTCCTCGGTTCCGATTCCCCCCTCAAGTCTCTCGTGATTAGTTCTGTATCACCGGGAGATGGTAAAACCACCATGGCAATAAATATCGCTAAGGCCGCCGCTGGTATGGGACAAAGAGTTTTACTGGTGGATGCCGACCTGCGACGGCCCCAGATTCACCAGCGACTTAATCTCGATAACGACCACGGCCTTAGTAATGTCCTCGCCGAGGGTCTCGATTGGAACGAGGCCGTTCAATCCCTACCCCGCTACGAGAATTTATCGATTCTTACCGCCGGTTCAATTCCCCCGGATCCCACCCGCTTGCTTTCTTCCCAGAAAATGCAGGAGATGATCTCCCAATTACAGCAAGACCACGCCTTCGATCTAATTATCTACGATCTACCTCCTCTCGCCGCTTTTGCCGATGCGAAAATTCTCGCCGCCATGGCCACTGGCCTAATTCTCGTCACCAGATTGGGCAAAACCGACCGCTTTGCCCTGAAAAATCTGCTCGAAGACCTGAGATTATCCCACATTTCCGTATTAGGTTTAGTGGCTAATAATGTTAGTCGGAAAGACCACAATTATCGTTACTATGGCCATTACTACGGCAAAAGATAATTAAATTGAAGATAGATACCCCCTTAATCCCCCTTAATAAGGGGGGTGTCTGATGGTTTTTAACACCTAACTACTTATTGATCAGTTATCAACTTTTAATTTATGTTAAATGCGGGTTTTAATCTGGTATCGCAATGATCTGCGGGTTCACGATCACGAGGCAATTTATCGAGCCATTCAAGAACAATTCGAGATAATTCCCTTCTATTGTTTTGATGAGCGTCAATTTGGTTTTACTTCCTACGGGTTTCCAAAAACTGGCAAGTTCCGGGCTAAATTTTTATTAGAAAGCGTAGCAAATTTGCGACAATCTCTGGAAGGTTTAGGCAGTAATTTAATTATCCGATGGGGAAAACCAGAGGAAATTATCCCGCAATTAGTTCAAGAATTGCAGATAGCCAGGGTTTATTATCATCAAGAGGTAACAGCAGAGGAATTAGCGGTAGAAAAAGCTGTAAATAAGGCTTTATCCAGGGTTCCTGTGCAGATAAAAACTTTTTGGACAGCCACTTTATATCATCCTGATGATTTACCTTTTACCCTTAATCAACTGCCGGAATTATTTACTAATTTTCGTAAACAAGTAGAACGTCATTGGGAAATAAGAACAACTTATCCCAATCCGAAAAAGTTGACAAAACCACCTAAAATAGATTGGGGAAACCTTCCTAGTTTAAACGATTTAGGCTTAACAGAACCCATTCTAGACCGGGGAGGTGTTTTGTCGTTTCAAGGGGGTGAAATGGCAGGAAAATCACGGGTTAAAGAATATATTTGGGATAGTGATTCCTTAAAAACCTATAAGGAAACCCGCAATGAAATGTTAGGGACTAATTATTCCTCAAAATTCTCAGCTTGGTTAAGTTTTGGCTGTCTTTCCCCCCGTTATATCTATGAGGAAGTACAAAAATATGAGCAAACAAGAGTAAAAAATGACTCTACCTATTGGCTAATTTTTGAATTATTGTGGCGAGATTTTTTCCGATTTATTTGCAGTAAACACGGGAATAAAATCTTCTATAAATCTGGTTTACAAGAGCTTAATTTACCTTGGTTAGAAGATTGGCAAAGATTTAATCTTTGGTGTGAGGGAAAAACTGGTTATCCCCTTGTGGATGCTAATATGAGAGAATTAGCTGCTACAGGATTTATGTCAAATCGTGGCCGGCAAAATGTCGCTAGTTTTCTGACCAAAAATCTCGGTATTGATTGGTGTATGGGAGCAGAATGGTTCGAGTCATTATTAGTTGATTACGATGTCTGTAGTAATTGGGGTAATTGGAATTACACTGCTGGTGTCGGTAATGACGCGCGAGGATTTCGTTATTTTAATATCCCTAAACAGTCGAAAGATTATGATCCCAAAGGTGACTATTTACGTCACTGGTTGCCCGAATTAGCCCGAATAAAAGGCGATAAAGTTCACGAACCTTATAAATTATCTCCAGATGAACAAAGGCGTTATGGTGTGATTTTAGGGGTTAATTATCCTCGTCCCATTGTCGATTTTTTTCAATCGATCAAACACAACGAAAAAATTTATCTTCAGCATTTCAGTAATCAGTAATCAGTAATCAGTGGAATTCTACCTAATATTGTCTCAAGAATAAAATTATTTCTAGACAAGAAACTTACCCAAATAAAAATGATTTTTATTGCCCCGTATTTTTTCAGTCAAATTGAATGGCTCTTCGGGAATTGTTATGCAAATAATTAACTTAAAAGAAAATTAGATGAGAGCGCCTACGCCCAAAAGTAGCTGAAATCCATATAGGGAAGGACTTAAGGCACAAACAGGTTAATACCAAAAGATAGACAATCGAGTTAAGATTTGATATAATAGCCAAAAACGAGATTATTTTACTTATGATACTTGACAAATTTTTGAACCTAGAAGGAACCTGTATTCAAGGCTATCGACACCTAGAAAATATCGGTATAGTTTGACCAGTCGAATCGAAAAATAAAAAAGCAATCTGTCCTCGTTGTGGGTTAGAGAGCGATAAAAACTTTTCGCCTTAAGGCGAGGTTTTAGACCCGATTTTTTCGATAACGAGCTATTCAGTTTTAAAAGCAATATTTAAGCGAAAATTTATGAAAATCGCTATTTTATCGCAAGACGCTTCTCTTTACTCGACCAAGCGACTGAAAGAAGCGGGAGAAGCCCAAGGCCATGAGGTACGAGTGATCAATTATTTGCGCTGTTACATGAACATCACCTCCCATAAACCCACGGTTGTCTATAACGGTAAACCCTTGGAGAGTTTCGACGCAATTATTCCCCGCATTGCCGCCTCAAAAACCTTCTATGGAACCGCAGTCGTCCGACAATTCGAGGTGATGAATGTTTTTACTACCAACGACTCGCAAGCAATTTCTCGGTCGCGGGATAAATTGCGTTGTCTGCAAATCCTCGCTCGGGAAGGGATCGGTTTACCGGTGACGGGAATTGCCCACGCAACTCAAGATATCGATGGTTTAATCGAAACCGTCGGCGGCACCCCTCTAGTGATTAAATTATTAGAAGGAACCCAAGGTATTGGGGTAGTCTTAGCGGAAACCGATCAAGCAGCCAAGTCAGTTATTGAAGCTTTTCGGCAATTAGAAGCTAATATCCTAGTACAGGAATATATTAAAGAGGCCAGTGGGGCAGATCTGCGCTGTTTTGTCATCGATGGAAAAGTGGTGGCCTCGATGAAGCGACAGGGGGCCGAAGGGGATTTTCGTTCTAATCTTCACCGCGGTGGTAAGGCAGAAAAGGTAAAATTAACCCCGGAGGAACGCAGTACGGCCATACGGGCCACTAAAGCCATGGGTTTACGGGTTGCGGGTGTGGACTTATTACGGTCCAATCATGGGCCTGTGGTTATCGAGGTCAATTCCTCTCCCGGTTTAGAAGGAATAGAAGCAGCCACCAGTGTGGATGTGGCTAAAAAAATTATCGATTTTGTCGCTAAAAATGCCCCCCTAGTCCTAAATCGCGATCGATATCAATATTAGCCGTCAGCCTTGGATCAGTTATCAGTTATCAGTCAATAGTATTAAGCGATAAGCTCGGAGCTGCCTTTTTACTGAAAAAAATCTCCCCACACCCCACACCCGACACCCCTTAAACAGGATTTAGTATCAGTTATCAGTCGGAAAATACACGGACGCTATCGGGAATAATCGATAGTTTTACCTTTGTACCGATGTCTAATTGGGTGTTAATCGTTGTTCTAGCGTGGATTTGGCTGCCGGTGGCCGTTAGCAGACAATAACGGTATTCCCGCCCTAAAAATTGGCGATCACAAATAACCAGAGCTCCCGTCTCATCCGGTTTAATTTTGACATCTTCCTCTCTCAGCATCAATTCCCCTTTGTCCAAATCTTGACCATCGGCAATTTCCCAGACTCCTATCTCGGTTTGCCATTGTTCCCCCTCCCGTCTAGCGGGGAGAAAGTTAGCTTGGGTAACAAACTCAGCCACGAATCGCGAGGCCGGATGACTATAAATTGCTTCGGGATTGTTAATTTGTTCTAATTTTCCTTGACAAAGGACCGCAATTGTGTCACTGATTACCATTGCTTCCTCCCGGTCGTGGGTGACAAAAATGGCCGAGATGCCGGTCGCTTTCAGGATATGACGGATCTCGTGCCGTAACCGTTGCCGTACCTGCACATCGAGATTACTTAAAGGTTCATCTAAGAGGATTAAAGAGGGTTTTGGGGCTAAAGCGCGGGCGAGGGCGACTCTTTGCTGTTGTCCTCCCGATAGCTGATGGGGATAACGTTTTTCTAGTCCTTGCAGTCCGACTAAATCCAAAGTTTCCGCCACCCTAGCGTTAATAGCTTTGGTCGATAATTTCTCCCCAGAATTTTTTAACCCGAAGGCGATATTTTCAGCAATGGTTAAATGGGGAAAAAGAGCGTAATCCTGAAAAACCATGCCCGTATTGCGTTTTTCCGGGGGAATAAAGGTTTTTTCGTCGGCAACTATTCGCCCTCCCAATTCAATCACTCCTTGAGATGGTTTTTCAAATCCCGCAATCATCCGGAGTAGAGTGGTTTTACCGCAGCCCGACGGACCCAATAATCCGAGAATTTCGCCCTCTGTTAAACTAAAACTGATATTATCGACAGCTAGATTAGTAGAAGCGGGAAAACGCTTGTTAACCTCGGATAAACGCAGAATGACAGACTTTTTCATGGTGGGAAAGACAATCGCCCAGTCAGTGGCGGGGCTATTTACTTGGGAATTTTCCTAATTAGTTCACTATTATTGTTTATAACATCTCAAGGGACTAATTAGGAAACTTTCTCAAAACTTTCATGCTCACACCTGAAGATATTATTCTCGTTCCCCGGGGGGCCGAGCATAGCTCAATCCGTCGAGGATTAAGAAACATCGGCGATTTAGCCCCGCAAATTATCCCGATTAACCTTGGCGCTCCAGAATTCCTCGACAGTTCCCCAGCCTCTAAGCTATCTCTAGAATTTCTTAATAAGCTCAAAGGAAAAATTGTGCTGATGGGATTAGCGGGCAGTCTCAGCGATCGCTATCGAGTCGGAGATGGGGTAATCTATCAAGGTTGTGGCCTAGAAAAGGGGAATTATTGGCAGTGCGAACCAGAAATAACCGCAGAAATCGCCCAATTAACCGGATATAGCCTCGTTAAAGGTTTAACCAGCGATCGCCTGATTAGCCATTCCGAGGAAAAACGACGTTTAGGACAGGGGGGCTATGAGGTGGTCGATATGGAAGGAGCAAGGATTTTAGCGGCTTTATCGGGGCAAAAAGTGGCAATTGTGCGCGTGATTAGCGACGAGGTGACGCAGGATTTACCCGATTTAGCCCCGGCAATTGATAATCAAGGTCAGCTGCTACCATTGCCCCTAGCTCGACAAATGTTAATCCGTCCCATCCCGGCCTTCCATTTGATTCAAGGTTCCCTAAAAGGTTTATCCGTACTAACTCAGGTGGTGCGAAAGTTGTGCGGCAGTAATTTTTAAAAGTTGCTTGCAGATTATTTTTTTTCTGTGCTATAGTGGTTAGGCTAAAATCAAGCGGATGTGGTGGAACTGGTAGACACGCACGTTTGAGGGGCGTGTGGCTTACGCCTTGCGAGTTCGAGTCTCGCCATCCGCATAAACTTTTATCTGCCCTCCGACAAGAATTGTCCTGGTCACCTTGAATGTCGGCAGGATGCCCCCGTTACACCCGTAGGGTTAGCGGGGGAGTCGCTCTTTTCCCCGTGGTACTAACGGTAATCGTCCCATCTTTCTCGACAAAGCGGAAGGTTCGAGCGTCACAGTCGAAACTTGTTGAGGTGAAGTTCTTGACCTTCCGAGTCGATGCGCTGCGCGCGTTTCCTATTGCTCGGCATTCCTCTCAAGCTCGGCTATCTTTTCCCGCACAGATTGATTTTCGGTAATGATTCGGTAGTAGTGGCGTAGCTCTCTTGCTTACCTGGTATGAATTGTGTAAAATATTTATTAATAAAAATAATTGGAACCCGCTCAGTCTTTAAACCTCTAGCTTGATCATGACTTTTCTAATAAATATCTTTTTCTGGCTCCTGTCTGGCTTACTCAAATATCAGTCTAGCACCGAACAAAGTCCCCCCTTCACCTCTATTCCCCTGTCCTAATTGTGGTTCTCACCATAGGATTAAGAATGGTTCTATTCATAATGGAAAACCCAAACGTCAAGGTAAAGAGTGTGGTCGTCAGTTTGTGCTCAATCCCACTAATAAAACCGTCTCTGACGAAACCAAACAATTAATTGATAAACTCTTACTCGAACGAATTTACTGACGAGGAATTGCTAGAGTAACAGGGGTAAGTTGGTCATGGTTACAAAACTATGTCAACAATAAACTGGCGGCTGTCCCCCGTCAAATAAAGGTTGCGGACAAACCAAAAGGTAAATTGGTTAGAGAATGTGATGATGTGATGGGGAGCATCTCACCTTTGTAACCCCTAAATCAGGTTTTATGTCAAACTATTTTGAAAGCCTTACTAGAAACCAGTTTTAGGGACAAGTATAATTACTCACTTGCATAAATGAGATGCTCCCATGTGATGTGTGATGATGTGATGAGATGTGGTCTTGGGTTTTTTCTAAGACGATAAAGGTTTATATTTGGCGGTTAATTGATAGAAAGACAAGGGAAATTATTGGTTGCTATGCGCGGAGATAGGAGTCGTCAATCAGCCAAAAAACTTTGGGGCCAGTTTACCCGGTGTTTACCGACAATGTGCTGTTGCTTACACAGACTTTTGGGAGTCCTATAAGACAGTAATTCCTAGTAAACGTCATCGACCGGTCGGAAAAGAAACTGGTCAAACTAATCCTATTGAAAGATTAAATAATACCTTTCGACAAAGGATTTCTCGGCTGGTGAGAGAGAGTCTATCTTTCTCTAAAAAAATGGAGAATCACGTTGGGGAGCCCTTTGGTATTTTATCCATGACGTTCGAGTTCGGAAATGGTTTCTTGTGGTTCTTGCAGTTGCTGCTGCTGATTTCTCACGAGGTTTTGTAAGCCCTCTATGTTCCTGGTGGAGGGCTTTCTCGACATTTCCTTGGCTCTCTGTTGCAGCACTCATCGAAAATTTGGGTCTGAAACCCCGCCGTTTTACGGCGGCTTTGCTGTTAAATATGAGCATCGTTTACGAAATATATGCTAAAATATGAGACATGGAAAAAGCCTATTCTTACCGATTTTACCCCACACCCGAACAAGAGTCGCTATTGCGGCGCACTTTGGGCTGTGTAAGATTGGTTTACAATAAGGCACTCCATCTCAGAACACAAGCATGGTACGAAAGACAAGAAAGAGTAGGATATACTGAAACTTCTTCAATGCTAACCGATTGGAAAAAACAAGAAGAATTAGACTTTCTCAATGAGGTAAGCTGTGTACCTTTACAACAAGGGTTAAGACACCTACAAACAGCTTTCACTAATTTCTTTGCTGGTCGTACTAAGTATCCTAACTTTAAGAAAAAACATCAGGGAGGAAGTGCCGAATTTACCAAATCTGCTTTTAAGTTCAAAGACAAACAAATCTATTTAGCCAAATGCACAGAACCTTTACCTATTCGATGGTCAAGACAAATACCAGAAAGCTGTGAACCAAGCACAGTAACAGTCAGATTACATCCCTCAGGACGCTGGCATATCTCAATAAGATTTGATGACCCAACGATTAAGCCATTACCAGTAACAGATAAAGCCATTGGAATTGACTTAGGAATTAGTAGCCTCGTGATTACCAGCGATGGCGATAAAGTGTCTAATCCCAAGCATTTTAAGAAACATTATCAGAGGTTGCGAAGAGCATCGAAAAATCTTTCTAGAAAACAGAAGGGGTCAAAAAATCGGGAAAAAGCAAGAATCAAAGTAGCAAGGATTCACGCTCAAATCAACGATAGCAGAAAAGACCATTTACATAAGCTAACCACTCAATTAGTTCGTGAAAACCAAACGATTGTGGTTGAGAATTTAGCCGTCAAGAATATGGTCAAAAACCCGAAATTATCTCAGGCAATATCTGATGTTAGTTGGGGAGAAATAACCCGACAATTAGCCTATAAATGCCGTTGGTATGGGAGAAACTACATCGAAATAGATAGATGGTTTCCTAGCTCTAAAAGATGTAGTAATTGCGGGTATATTGCTGAAAAAATGCCGTTAAATGTTCGAGAATGGGACTGTCCAGACTGTGGGACTCACCATGACCGAGATGTTAACGCTAGTAAAAATATTTTGGCCGCAGGGCTTGCGGTGTCAGTCTGTAGAGCGACCATAAGACCAGAACAGAGTAAATCTGTTAAGGCAGGTGCGGAACCCCGCAAGGGAAAGAAGCAGAAACCTAAATCGTGAGGTTTGGGAATCACCGTCCGTTTACGGCGGTGAGGATGTCAAAGTTTCTGTTAAACCAGATTTGGGAGATCATGGCAACCCCTCCACGAGCTTTATTTTTCTTGGGGTCAGCTTCCAGCGCTTATTGAGAGCTTACTGATTATAGTATGGAGATTACATACTATAATCGACTTGTACAAAAAATTAACATATTTATTATGAATAATAACACCAAACCGGAACAAACACAAACCCGCGCTTTCTCTCCTTATATCTTCTCTTCAACGTGACAGAAAAGCTCCTAAAATTTTCATGGTGTTGCTCGTTTCATAATTTAACCCTTCTACTCCCTTAATATTTGTTTGTTCATAAAGTCTGGGAGAGCGTAAAGTATTCTGACATTCTCCTGTTTTTAGGTTCCAAAGTTTAATCGTCTCGTCTTCACTTGCGCTGGCCAATGTCTTACCGTCGGGACTAAAACACACTGACCTCACACTTTTAGTATGTTCACACAGTAGTTGATGAAGTTGACCTATTTCAACATCCCAAATTCGGATTGTTGCGTCATCCCCCCCACTTGCTAGTAACTTCCCATCGGGACTAAAAGCTACTGACCATACCCAAGACTTATGACCTTCAAAACTATTAATTAATCTACCATCTTTGACTTGCCAAACTTTGACCGTTTGATCATCACTGGAGCTGGCTAATCGCTGACCGTCAGGACTAAAGACAACAGACCAGATTCTTCCTTGATGACCTTTAAAAGTCTGTAAAGATTGAGTCATATCATCTTCAATAGACCAGAGTTTTATAGTTCGATCTTCGCTACCAGTTGCTATTAATCTTCCGTCAGGACTAAAAGTTACTGATAATACCCAGGCCTGATGTTCCTCAAAAGTTTTAAGACAAAATCCTCTCGGAACTGACCAAAGCTTAACAGAATTATCTCCACTACCACTTACCAGCATTTGACTATTAGGACTAAAAGCGATCGACCATACGCGCTTTTGATGTTCTGGGGAAAAAGTGTACTTTTCATCTGTCCTAATATCCCAAAGTTTGATGGTGTTATCGTGACTGGTACTAGCAATCAGTTGACCATTCGCACTAACTGCGACTTGATGCAATAAAACCCAATAATCTTTTTCTTGTAAAATTTGAATTACTTCGCCACTTTCCCCTGACCATAATCTAATCGTTTGATCTCCACTTCCACTTATCAATGTTTTTCCATCGGGACTAAAAGCTACTGAACAGATCCAGTCAGTATGACCATTAATCTGTTGAAGACATTTATGGTTTTTGATAGACCATAATCGGAGCGAACGATCTATAGAACCACTCAAAATATATTGACTATCGGTGCTGAAAGTAATTGATGATAATCGATTGCCATATCCCCTAAAACATTGAAGACATTCTCTGGTTTTTACTGACCATAACCGCAGTGTAAAATCTTCACTCCCACTGGCTATATATTGACCGTCCGGACTAAAAGCAATTGACCAAATCCAGCTTTCGTGTCCCGTTAAAGTATCAATATTTTGATATTCTCCTTCTATAATAGACCATATTTTAATGGTTTTATCCCCACTTCCACTGGCTAGAAGTTGACCATCGGAACTAAAGGCAACTTGCCAAACCCAATCTTGGTGTCCTGTAAGAGTATGGAGACATTCTCCCGTGTCAACTGACCATATTTTGATAGTTTTATCAGCGCTCCCACTGGCTAAAAGTTGACCATTTGGACTAAAGGTAACACCACCTACTCGTTCTTGATGTCCTTCAAGGGTGTGGAGACATTCTCCTGTTTCAACTGACCATATTTTAATAGTTTTGTCCTCACTTCCTGTGGCTAAAAACTTACTATCAGCACTAAAAGTAACTGCTCTAATAGGAGCATGATGTTTTTGAGAAGGGTGGGGCAAAGAATGACAATTTATAGATATATCTGTTGTAATAGACCAAATTTTAATAATTCCGTCTTGTCCCCCACTTGCTAGTAACTGTCCCTCGGAATTTAAGGCTACTGACCACACCCAACTTCCGTGAGCAGGAAAACTTTTGCTTAATTCTAATTTTCCGTCTTGTTTGACTTTCCAGAGGTAAATCATCCCATGACTGTCACCAGTTGCTAAAAGATCTTCTCTTGGAAAAGAGCGATTAAACTGACTGCAAGAAATTGATAAAATACTACCGCAAGTTTGAGGGAAAATACAGTCAAAAAACTGTGAATAGGAAAAATCTACTTGGTTGAGTCTAATGTTTGAGAAATCGACTTGTCGAATAGAGATATGAGAAAAATCGTAGCCGATTAAGTGACCATTTTTCAGTATATTAAGTAAGTTGATAATATTGCCAGCAATGCCGCCAATTTGTCCAGAAGGTTGATGTTTTAATGTCTTTAAACAATCAATTAGTTTGCTTTCTAGATTATTTTCTTGAAAATTATGGATTAAGTTCTTGATTATTGGGTGTAAAATAACATTAATTTGAATCTTTCTTAGATAATCAGGAACAGTGGTTTTAGTCAAGGAGTTACTTCTTAATAATTGGAATTTTTGAGTTTTGATTTCTTCGGTTGCTATGGTAATAATTTTTTGAGTGAAATATTCAATCAGTAGAGGATGTATGGTAAAGTAGTCATCTTTTTTATCTAACAGAATTTTGCTAGATAATGATCTGATCCCTTCTTGGATACTTTTACCGTCAGGTTCAATGATAATATTATGTTCTAGTTCCGACAAAGAAACTGGATTTCGATTAATCGCTAACTCAAAAATAATCGCTTTTTCTAAATTAGATAGTTGCTGAAAGTAAGAATTTAAAATAGACTCGACTTTTTCTATCAGAAGATTCCCTTTTAAAAGAAAATACGAGAGATTATTATGATGAACTCGTTGAATATGATGAGCGATAGATTTGATGAATAAAGGATTGCCGTGACAGACTTGTTGAATTAAAAATTGCCATTCATCCTCTGAACCATGAAAGGTGTCAATATCTCCCAAAATTTGTCGTCCAGTTTGATAGTCAAGTCCTTGTAACTCTCGGAAATAAGTTGAAGTTTTATTTCCCACTAACGATTCAAGTTCTTGAGGAATTTTTCGACTGGTTATAATTAAACAGCTATTGTGCTTTGACTGACCAATTGCTTGTAAAATTTCACTATATTCTCGATAGTTTTCATGCTCAATAATCGCATCAATATTATCTAAAAACAATAAACAACGAGATTTGGCTAGTATCTTGATAAATTTTATCAGTTTTATTTTAAATTTATCTTCTGTCTTAAAACTAATATTCTGTGAAATAATATTACTTATATTTTCAAGAAATTCTAGGGGTAAAGGAGGATTCAAAAAAGACCAATAGATAACACGGGGAAATTCCTCTTGAATTTGCTCAATCAGTTTACAGACAAGAGATGTTTTTCCGATTCCTGCTATTCCGAAAATTCCGATAATTTTACACGGGGGACTATTTTGAAAAAACTTTTGTTTTAATAATTCTAGTTCTTTTTCTCTACCATAAATCTGAGAAATATCAGGAATTAATCCGAAATTATCATAATTTATTTCTGTTTTAACTGATGAGTTTTCAAGACCGGGAGATTTGCGCTTATCCCATTCTTCCTCAAATTTCCACAAATTTTCTTCTGTAAATGAACTCCAAAGGTTGAGGGTGAAGTGCCTTTGTCGTGATCCTTGAGGATTCGTGCGATTATCTGTAAGAATTCCCCAATCTTTTAAAACATCAAGAACATTTCTCATCTGAATTGTAGTGAGGGAAATAACTGATGTTTTTTTAGTACCAGCGTTGCAAAAATCTACCAAAACCTTTAATTCTGTTTTGACAATTAGTTTTGGGTGAGGTTTATCATATTTCAACCAGTTATAGATTATTTTATCTGACCAATAAGCTTGATCTACTAATTCACCGTTTACATACGTTAATAATCTTCTTAACAAAAGAGAAAGTTGTTCTTTAACTGTATCACTTGTATTTAGTCTTGGCATAATCTATGAAGATAATTTTTCTCATTATAGCTATATTTTCAATGTTGATTAATATTTTCTAAGGAATCTGGGAAGGATTTGAGGGTTAAAAATTTTTCTGGGATGAGGTGGTCGCCTACTTCTATAGGAATTTTAGTATATTGAGGGCGTGATAAAGAATCGGGTTCAATTAAAACATGGTACATCGTTAATCGGAAATCAGGGTCAAGATTAACTAGGGCAGAAATAGCTCCATCAGAATTTTGAGAAGCATATTTTTTATTTGTTATATCATCAGTTTGTGAAAAACAATCAAAACTACTAGGATGTCTATGCCAAAGTCCAAGAAGTTCTATAGGTTCCTGATAATATCTTCCTATTTTCTTAGATAAATGATTAATATACTCAGTATCATATTCAAAATAACCGGGTTGAAAAATAGGATGTATGCCCGGATCTAATGTTTCGAGAATGTACCATATATTAACTGTTTTTATTCCCAAGAAAATTCCACCTGTTTCTGTTTTAGAGCTTTCATAGGTTTCGGCGACAATTGCTAAAAAGGCTCTCTCTGAAAAAATAGTTTGGAGTTTTAAGTAGTTTAACATTTTTACTAAACTGATTCGTGTTGAGGATTGTCACAGGACATTTCTTGAAAGTAAGGTTCTCTGAAATATTCTATCTTTTTTGCCATAATTGGATCGTGACCTTGAATAAAAATTATTTGTTCATTGCGATTCATTCTCATGATTTCATCAGGATGTAGAAGGTCTCTAACTTGTTGGTTTCTTGTAGTTCCAGAACTTGTGCTATTGCCACCAACTTGACCATAACTTTGATTTTGACCCTCGCTAGTCGATATCACTTCAATTGTTGTTTTGCCTAGCTTTTCTGAGACATATTTGGCCGTCTCTAAGTCGGCGACCCCAAAATACTGCTGCACCTTGCTACTAGAAATAAATGGTTGCCATTCATCATTGGGATAAAGTGCTTTTATTTGAGATAAATCTTGTAAAATTGTCCAAATAGTTGCGCCATAACCTCTGACAATTGAAACAGCATCTCTTAGAGAATCCATCCGACCTAATTGTGCCATTTCATCTAGTAAGAATAAAACTCGATGTCTCGGTTTACCTTGAACACTTAAAATGGCTCGAATAGCCGTACTTATCCATAATCGGAGTAAGCGAGAATAGGATGATAATTTATCAGTAGGTAAAACTAAGTAAAGAGAAACATCACCCGTTCTTTTGAGGTCTTTAATATCAAAACTACTCCGAGATAAAGACTTGATAACTCTGGGAGAGTCAAGAAATCCGGTATTACTTTTAACAGTGGAAAGGACACTAGAAGCGGTGTTTTCTGCTAATTGTTTGAAACCAGATGCGGTTCTGGCAATTATTCCATGAGCATAAGAAGAGCTTTCCATCATGTTAAGGTGAAAAGCTAATTCATTAGGAGGAGAAGTGAGCAGTTTTCTTACCTCTCCTAGATGTCTCGATTCTTCAGGGGATTCACAAACGACATAGAGAATAAATCCAGTTAAAAGAGTAACTGCTTCATCATTAAAATATTTATCGTTACCCTGCTCACTTTTTGGTCTTAAAATTAAAGAATCTGCTAAAGTTCTAGCATCATCTATTAAGTCATCTTCATCAGGATCTAAAAGATCTAAAGGATTCAATTGAGCCTGATCTTTTTTGTCACAAATTCCAAAAGGATCTAAACAAAGTACATTTTGTCCCATGCGTTGGCGTGCAAATGCTGTTACTGCATAATTTTCTCCTTTAGGATCTGTAACAATAACTGAGCCGGGATAGGTTAAAAGATTAGGAATAACTACTCCAACACCTTTACCCGCACCAGGGGGAGCAATAGTTATTAAATTGCCTTCAAAGCCACTCCAATCTTGATTAAATCTAAGTAGTAGTGAATCTGATTGTGTTTTTCGTGAGATCATTCCTTTCTTTTTCGTAATTTTTCCTAGCACAAGACCTTGAGAATCAAATAGATTTAAGGCTTCCAGATCTTTTTCATTTGACCAGCGTGCTGTAGCTTGTCCACCACCAATTTTTTTTCTATCTGAACTTTTAGAAGGAAGAGCAAAGCTTTTTACTTGAAAGATCATTGCTGCTATAAACCCAACCCCAAAAATCAGAGCAAGATAATCAACGGTTAATTGAGGGACAAGATATTTAGCAGCGAGAACAAATAGCAAACCTGTTAAGAAATGAAAGGGATAGCGACGAACAATGTTGAAAAACATTAGCAGTATTTTACCTGCTACTGCTATAGATATTTCAAACATTTTAAACACTAAGTTAAATGGATCTTGAGACATGATTTTTTCCTCTATCCTTGAGTTCTTTGATTGCTAGGTAATTGTGTCATTGGTTGTTGACTTAAACTAGCAGCATTTCTAGCAACTTCTTGCATTTGTTTCTGTCTTTGTTCTTCAAGGGTTTTTTGACGGGCAGCTTCTTCTCTTTCTTTTTTGTCTTTTAAAATACTTTGCACCTGATGATCTTTTTCGCTTTTAAGTCTTTCTTTAGTACCATCATTTTTTTGACGATTAACTTCTTCTCTTGCTTTCATAACTTCTTTTGTAGCTTCAGAAAATTTTTGTCTTTGTTGGTCTTGTCGTTGTTTGAGAAGTTTCCTCAAATCATTAGCTTGACTTCTACAATTCTGAGCATCTCGATATTCCTGTTTAGCTTTTTCTATAAGAGCCTTACGCTCTTGATCACTAGCACCCTTTGCCATTTCACTATATTTGTTAGCTTCTGCTTGGTGTGCAGCAGCTTTTGCTTCAAACTGACTAATAAGATGTTGTAATTCAGCGTCACTGGGAATAAATTCGTTAGGCATAAATTCACCTCTTGGTAAAGTTTGTAGTACAAAGAAAACGATAAAATTTATCAATCACTAGGTATTGTAGCCGATGATATGTAAAAGCCAGAGTTGTTAATTAAACTTTCTATCTGTTCACTACTAGCCATCCCATTAAGAAATATCTGACCATCTTGATAAATCCTAATTTCTAAACGATTGGCAATGTTGGTTAAAGTATTTTTCATGTGTAAGTATCGCGGTGAAAGAAAGTGATATTGTTGATTAGAAGAACCAACCCAAGGACGATTTATGTCATTTAAATCTTGACGATAAGGACCGTCAATTAATAAATCGGTTACTGCAAGTAAATTATGCCAATCTTGCCGAGAACTGGTGCTAAGACTCTCATAAAGATACCCAGTAAAAGTGACAACTGACAAGCCTACTTTTTGTAACAATTGACCAAGATGAGCTAGAGCCGCAGCTTGGGCAAAAGGTTCGCCACCGACAAAGGTTACTCCTTCTATAGTTGGACTGCTGAGAATGCGCTCGAAAAGACGTTCTGTTTCAACAATTTTGCCACCGTTATCTTCCCACGTCCAAGGAACAGCACAGCCAGGACATCGAATTGGACAACCTTGAACCCAAATACAAGCACGTTCTCCGGGTCCTTCAGCCCGCGTATGAGGCAAAAACTTATTGATTCGTAATTCCATAGAAAAAGCCAAGATTATGTTAATAGAGTTAGCAATTGATGAACAAACTAGAAGCCTTTTAACTTCTATCCTGTACGGTTTCGTCTATTTGTTGACTTAACCAAACTTCTTGATTCTCGTAATATTCAGGAGTATAGGAAGACTCATATACTTCAGCATTGAGAACTTCTTCTAAAATTTCAATATAGTCGGTACAAGCTTTGCCTTTAATACCCTGAACTTCTGCTTGTACGCGACCATCAGGGAAAATCCGAAGTTGTATTTTTTTAGACATAGTTGACTCTCCTTAAGTTATTAATTAAAAATCAATTAGACGTTGATCTTGAGCGTCTGAAATATTTTCAGATTGGTAAGCAAGAATAACAGCTTTTGCTTTTAACTTTGTTACTAGATGAGGTTGTAATTGTAAAAATTCGGCAACTTCCTCAATACTACTAAATCCTAAACGCAATTCACGTTCTCTGATTAGATTTTCGGCTTTGTTTATTGTCATATTTGGCAATAAAAGTAAATCTTCTAGGGGAGCATTATTCAAATCAACAGGTTCAAATTCAACAGCTTTTTCTTGTTGAGAAGAATATTGTTTTTCTGTCTTTTTAGATATAGTCTCTGTTGGTTTTTGTATATTTTCTAATGTGGAGGGTGGAATTAATTCTCTTAGTTGTCGAATCTCTGTTATTGGAGTCCATTCTATCATTCCAGGCTTCCAAAATAGACATCCATTAGGATTTATTTGGCGTGTAGTAAGCAAATGCCGAACGGTATCTAAATCATACGGACCATAAGTTTCACCTGATACTCTTAAACTATAATTATTTTCTCGAAGATTTTTGTAATTTTCGGCGGCTTCTATCGCCTTTTCAATTGCATCTAGAGCTAAAGTAGCTTCTCTCCTGCTAAAAGGTTCCACTGTATGCTGTCCAGACGCACTGGTGATAATCAGTCTTTCTTGACTCGGTTCATTTTCTTTACTACCACCACTTATAGCTCCACTACTTATTATCAGAGCCAAATAAAAAAAGATTCGTGGAAATATTGGCCAAGTTAAAATAAGACAACCCGCAAAAAGGATGATTGCCATTACAGTTTTGCTAGGCTTAATTGTTACTATAGACGTAAACTGCATAGCTCCAACAAAAACAATAAAAATCAATGCTAAAACAAAAAGAAAGATATTGCTTTGGTAAGTTGTGTATAAATGAAATACCATTATCCCAACAATAACAAGCTGAAGCAGCCATAAAACAGGATGTACTTTAGCTGGTATCTCCTCTTTTTTAAAGCTGACAATTTCATCTGTCTTGAGTGTTTTATTTGCTAAATAAACATTTCGGTCTGTCACTTTAAGTCCAGATTCATTGAAGTAAACCTCTTCTTGATCTTTCATTTTTTAATTCCTCCTCAAGAATTAATTGTTAATGTCAAAAGTATAGAATTGTCTTCTTGTACTTCTTCGCTTTCAATAACAAGGTTTCGCTCTTTAGCTCTTTGTTTCAGTGATTCGAGAGTTTCCTTTTGGATTTGAAGCTTGTAATCTTCATCAATGGTTGATAAGCTGTTGTAAATTAACTTCAGTTCTTTGGCGTTAACTTCAACAAAAAACGAACCATCATCGGAAGGAAAAAAGCACAAGGAGGTTGGACCAACATTACAAATTAACTCGCCATTTATTGTTTCTTTGGGAAGCATACCAAACTTTATTAAGGTTTGACGTAACAGATTTTTATCTCGAAAGTTTGTAGGAAATACTTCAGATTTTGTTGATTCCACCGGTTCAATCGTTTTAGCTGATTTAACTGATTGACTGGTGGAATCATTAGTAGCATAAAAAATTTGACGACCAGCACGCTTTTCTACAGCCTTAATAAAGCGATTAAGTACATCATCTGGAGTAGATTTTCTAAACACAGCAACCCATTGGCCATCTATTAAATCCCAGAAAAAGAAATCTTTTTCTCCTTGTAGATGGGTTTTATAACTACTTCCCCACTTTTCTGCATCGTAACCAGCACCTATAACAAAACGTTCTAGTTCATTACCATCCTTGAAATTAGTGGGAACTTTATTTTGTGAAGAAGCTGCCCATTCTTCTAATTTATCTTTGCCAACTATTGCTCTTAAAGCTAAAGCAACTGGAAGTAATAAAAGACTGATAGACATAAAATTATTTCTCCTTTAGAAATCAATAGTTCTGCCGCCTCGTGACACCCGAACGTCAACATCAGCTTTTTCGACTTTTTGGTCGTAACCTGATCTGTCTTGGTTGCTGGTTGCCGCTACAGCCCTCACGTTTGCCCATTCTCGGATAGCATGAATTTGTTCAGCTTGTGTGACTGAAAGTGGTACAGTGTTTTTTATGGCTAGGGAAAAATCATCAGATTCGATACTACGATTCTCAGCAAATGCTTCAAATAGGGCTGAGATTACCGCTTGTTCAACTTCCGCACCCACAAAACCTTCAGTTATCTGAGCTAAACTAACTAGAAAATTTTCGTTTAGCTGTAGATTGCCACACACTTCAGGCTCTTGTAAACGTTTGTTTAGATGAACACGAAAAATCTCCTTTCTTTCATGTAAAGTGGGCAAATCGACAAAGAAAATTTCGTCAAAACGACCTTTTCTAAGTAGTTCAGGTGGCAAACTGTGTATATTATTGGCGGTTGCTGCTACAAAAACTGGTTTTGTTTTCTCTTGCATCCAAGTCAGAAAAGTACCAAAAACACGAGTAGAAGTGCCACCATCTCCGCCAGAACCAGAAACACTACTGAATCCCTTTTCTATCTCATCAATCCAGAGAATACAAGGAGCGATCGCCTCAGCAGTTTTGATAGCTTGACGCATATTCTCTTCACTGCTGCCAACTAAACCACTGAAAACTTTACCCATATCTAGGCGCAGTAATGGCAATTGCCACATAGCACTAATCGCTTTAACAATTAAACTTTTTCCACAGCCAGGGACACCTGTAATCAATACGCCTTTTGGTGGAGGAATATGATAAAGCTGTGCTGATTCCTGCCAAGATTTGTTACGCTTACTAAGCCAGCGTTTTAAATTTTCGAGTCCTCCTACATCTTCTAGATTGATGGTACTTTTAATAAATTCTAAAATGCCTGTTTTTCTGATAATTTGCTGTTTTTCTTCAAGTATAATCTCAATGTCTGAAATGTCGAGTCTTCCGCCTTCGACCATTGCACGAGCAAAAGCATTTTCCGCTTCCTGTAAAGTCAAACCTAATGCTGCTTTTGCTAAACGTTCAGTTTCCTCGTCGTTAAGCTCAATAATAATTTTGCCACTTTGCCGATTTGCTGTAATCATCTCCTCTAAAACAGCCTTAATTTCCTCAAAAGATGGCAACTCAAAGTCAACAATTGTGACCTCTTTCTGTAATTCATTGGGCAAAACAACTGTAGGAGCAATAAAAACAACATTTTTCGGCTTACTGCTGCGTCTTAATCTAGCAGAAAGATCGCGTAGTTTGCGGATAATCTGATAATCGGGTGTTTTACCTCGTTCACCAAAGTACACATGGAAATCTACTAGGATAAAGATAGCAGGCTCGGCATAGTTATCTATGAACTCAAGAGCTTTAATTGGTTCTAATAGTTTGCTCTGTGTATTGGTTTCAGCTTGACTAGATTGTTTATTATCCGCTGTCATCCCTGTTGTCAACTTCCACACAAAACAATTCCGAGTTGTGCGAATTTTGCTGGCCTCAGTAGCAACCGAGCGAAGGATATTAATCACTCTTTCTTCTTCCCAAGTTGGGATATACAAATAGGGAAACCTTGCTCTGAAAAGGTTTCCTACTAGAATACTGAATTTGTTGGCATCGTGTGTTTGCATATCGGTTTGGATTTTAGCTTTTGCCCTTTACGCTTTAATTTCTGCGACTCTCTTGAATTTCGTGTGATCAGCCTTATGGATACTTTCTATGGTATAAACTTGGGACTTTCCCCGATGCAGATTTTTTTTGAAAAGCTGTAAGTCTTTGTGGGATAAGGCATTGCGTCGCTAAGACTCTAGTTCAACTTCGGGACACTTAAGGATATAGCCAATTTTCAGGATAATTTACCTTAAGTTCCCAAAATCTAGTATTTATCGGAAATATACTGAGCTAGACTTCACACCGCAAACGCTTCCTTATGTTTATGAAAAATCTGGTCAGCGTTGTGGTACTGATGCTTAATCATCCACTGCTCCAGTTCAATGAGATACCATTGACCGGCAAATGTTCCATATTTTAAGCAAACTTTTTCATGATCGTGTAGAGTGTGCTTAAATCCAAAACGTTCTTTATACAGTGCTTCAATGGTTTCGTCCCCTTTTGGATAAGTCGTGTAGGAAATTTCAGTGTGAGCAATATCATGTTTGTAAGTCAAGATAGCTCGAATCAATTGCTGATAAACAAGATAACTTGTTCCTTTTTTGCCAGTTCCCTTTTCATCATACAGAGAGAGACTTTCTCCGATGCTTGTTACATTTTTGGGTAACATCAAATGCTTTCCTGTGTGTTTTCCTTCACAAAATGTTGCCAGTTGACAAGGCAAATAGTAGCCATATTCAGCCAGAGAATAGGTATAACGTGCAACACCGATTACCTGAGAGGGATTCTGTTCAGGATAGGCTAGAAAAATAACCGATTGGTGAGTAAATAAATCGTCGATTTCTCTGCAATAATTTTGTGACTCAGGATAGCGATTCTTGAGAAATAAGAAATAGGATTCAATTTCTGCCGGTGTTTCCGCTTCCTTGACCAGATAACCTTTGACCTTTGGCACATCAAAAGAAAGTAAGGCTCTTTTGCTAAGAATCCAGCAGTTGCCAATGTTATTTAACACAATAAATCCAGCACAAGAAAACAGAATCTTCACATATTGCTCAATATCAGGGGTTTGGGATATATCATAGACAAAGAGAAGACCGTTATCCTGTAACATTCTTCGGACAGTCCTTAAAGTGAATAGGGGATCTTTTTGGGTGTAATTTGTGGTCTTTAGCGTTGCAAATGTTTGTGCCGTTGAATCCTTTTCCTCGTTTGGTTTTAAATCAAGCCAACAAGAAAGTTGCTCATAGTGACGCTCTGGTATTTGACCGCTAAATAAGTGATTGACATCAACTCCATCCGACGACAGTAGCCGCACCGATGTAGATGATAATGAGATAAACTGTTTACCATTGGTTTGGTTGATTATTTGAGAAATAGCCATTTTGCTACCCTTAGGAAGAGGACAACGAGCAATGAGGCTCTCTTCATTGGGAGTAAAGCGATAGAAATCCTTAGATTTCTACAGAGAAGCAAGCAAAACGATTATTTTTGGGCGCAAAAAGCAAAAGAAGCTGGAATTAGAAAGAATTAGAAAGCTTGAATGGCTTTCTATACCTATAATTGAGCAAATAGCTGATATGTACTTAGTCACATTGAGAGAAAGTTTTTCAAAAAATGAGAATTTCTGGGGATAATTGATCAACAATAGAGAAATAAACTTATGTAGATTGAATAGAGAGCAATGAAGTTAAAACTCTCCGTAGCGGGACTTGAGCAAGTCAAAAACCGATGGGCGCAAAAACAAAAAGAAGGCTGGACTAGAAAATACTTATGCACCGAGGCTAGTCAATTTTCCAAACCCGATGGGAATTGGGAGGAAATTTCAAAAGACCCAGCCCACACTTATTACTCTTATTACGCCGACAACTGCTCACTGGAGACTTTAGATCATTTTTTGAGGGGTAAAACCATTCAATCGGAAGGTTTTTTTGCCTTTTGTCGAGCTTTGAACATCGACCCTTCAAAAGTCGCAGATCTAGATAATCTTTTGCAAAAACTGACTCAAGATATCGAGCCTATTTGGGTGGGGCGAGAGTCTCTTCAAAGTGATTTACTGGAAAAACTAAGAGGCGATTGTCGCATTGTCGTAATTACAGGAATAACAGGTATTGGAAAAACTGCCCTCGCCTACAAATTAGCCTTAGCTTTGTGTCAAGAAGGGTTTCCTCCTGAACTGCCTATTGATTTTGATGGGTTTAATCAACGGGAGGATCAACAGTCACAATCAGAAGCACAAAACTTTATCAGCACAGCTATTGATTTACTCAATCGTGGCGATGAACCTGTTACGGCAAAACAAGCAAAAAACCCAGAACAATTATTAACTCAACTGGTTAATCATCTGAGCAATAATCGTCGATTGATTTGGTTTGATTCAATGGAAAATCTTTTACAAGGAGAACAACAAGATGGCAGTAATCGCTTTAAAGACCCCCTCTGGCGAGTCTTTTTTCAAAAAATATTAGA
Source organism: Microcystis flos-aquae FACHB-1344 (assembly GCF_014698375.1). Taxonomy (NCBI): domain Bacteria; kingdom Bacillati; phylum Cyanobacteriota; class Cyanophyceae; order Chroococcales; family Microcystaceae; genus Microcystis; species Microcystis flos-aquae. The sequence goes on from NZ_JACJSW010000216.1 coordinate 162,033, forward strand.
AGCCGAAAATTGTCAGACTCGAATTGTGATAACTTCGCAGGATAAGCCTGAAGATTTTGAAACTTTTAGTCAAGATCAATATTGGCATATTCAGCCATTAATGGGATTAGAAGATCAGGAAAGTTTACAGTTATTTGAGCGCTTATTTCAACAAGCAGAAGTAGAATTAATTCTTCATGGACGTAACCTTGCTTACCTCAAAGAGATCGGAAAACTTTATGAGGGACATCCTCTCGCTATCCGCTTAATTTCCGGTGATATTATTGATAGACTGAATGGAGATATCAGCACTTATTATGAGGAGAATAAATCCCGATTTCGACGATTAAGAGAAATGATTGATGAAGCTCAAAAAGCCAATCCTGATGATTATTACAAAGTTAACTTAATGACCAAACAATTACGAAAACAACTGTTAGAGGAGGAAATCGAAAGAACAATAGAGCGACTTGAAAACACTTTTGAAACTGCTTATTTATTGCTTATCTATGGCTCCACTTATTCATCTTTTGAATTTAAAAATGCGTGGTTTGAAAATCTTCAATTATTTTCAGAATACGAGGAACAAGATTTAGACCTAGCTCTTTTTACCTTGTTTAACCGTTATTTAGTAGAAACTCAAAAACAACTGGGATATGAACCACATATCAAACAGCACAGCTTAATTCGCAATGTTGCTTTCAAGCATCTAGTATCTACCCAAAGAAAAGAAGGAAAACCAAATCATGAATGATTTTCAATCTCCTCAATTAAGAGTCAAAGAACGTCTCACAAGTATCGATTTTACTGTTTTTGGAGAACTCGCTCAAGTTAAACAAAAAGGGGAAATTTTAGGGGCGACAGGGAGTCATTTTGAAAAAGCACATTTTGGCGCATTTATCTGGCATTTAATTGGTTATGAACGCCATATTAAGGATAAAATGGGACAGCAGCTCTCTATTCAAGAACGGGCAAGTCGTTATGTGGAAGCATTTCTCTGTCTGTGTCGATTAGGTTGGTATAAAGAAGCTAAATCTTTATTTTCTTTACCCTTAGAAATTCATGATCCAACTTCTTTACCTTTGCACAAACAATTACTCATCTGGGGACGGTATGAAGAGGGCATAAAACTGTGTAAAGAATTATTAGGAAATCTTGACAATGAAACCGATTTTCTCTGTTTAAGTGAACTTGGTTATATGTATCGAGAATTAGGACAATTAGACCAAGCAAAAAATTATGCAGAGAAACTGTTATCCTTAGCAGAGCAATTAAATAATCCTCTTTGGAAAGCAAGAGGAAAAGTAAATATAGCAACAATTGATGGAATAAAAGGGGAATATTTAAGCGCTGAAATAGTACTGAATGAAGTTTTAAATCTAGCCGAGATTATTCCCGATTGTGACGAAAAATTTGAGATTATTAATGTTGCTTATTTAAATCTCGGTAATTGTTATGGTTATCAGGGAAAAGTTGACCAGACTATTGCTTGTTTAGAAAAATACTTAAAATGGGCAGAAAAAATTAAAAATCTTATTTATCAAGCAATAGCTTTACGAAATTTAGGAGAAGCACACCGGCGAATCAATGATTTGAATCAAGCTATCGATTACACTCAAAGAAGTCTTAACTTATCTGAGCAAATAACCGATGAAGCAGGAATTATTTTGTCTTTGGGAAATTTAGCCTCAATTTATGGGCAACAAGCAAATTTTCAGGAGTCTGAAAAATACTTTAAACAACAAAAGAAAAAAGCTTTAGCTATTTCAGATGTGGCAGGTGTTGCCCATGCTTGTGCTGGATTAGGAGAAATTTATAGTATCACTCGAAAGGATGATCTAGCCTATCAATATCTTAATCAAGCTTTAGATATTGCCCTCGATATTGGAGAACGATATGTAGAACTAGAGACTTTAATTATTTTGGCCGAATTTGAAGAAAAAACCCATGATCTTAAATCAGCTATTAATCACTGGCAACGAGCTTTACATCTTTCTGAAAAATTAAATATGCTCTCCCATAAAGAGAACTGTGAACAAAACCTAGAAAGGTTGTTAAACCCCAACTAAGTTGAGACTGAGTAACGCACAGAAAACGGGTTTCTCGGAGAAACCCGTTTTCTACTCATGCAAAAGAGATGTCTATTGAAACAATCTGAATTTCCCTGACTCGGTGCATTGGTTTGGTTGGCTTTTCGGTGGTGATTAGTTCATCAGCTTGAATTTGCAGCGCAGCAGCAACGTGAAGTGCATCCATCGCCGCTAAACCGTAAGTGCCAGCAATTTCATGACTCACTGCACCCTCCTCGACGTGCAGCAAGTTCTTGTTCTATTTCGTCTTCATTGAGCAGTTGCAATCCAGATGCAATCGCTCGCTGTCGGATTTCCCATAACTTTTTGCTTAATGGTGTTTGGGGAATAAATTTTAATTATATCTATTACTTCGCTACCATTATTATTCAATTCTTTAATTAAGAAGTCTAAAGATGGCATAATTACTTATTCCGAATATTGGTATTTAGGCATTATTTATTATAGCATTCCAATTTTCTAAAGTCAAACCCTCAACTCTAGCTAAATTAATACCATTAGTTTGTAGAATAGGAAATACTTTTTAATCTTTAATTCTTAGGATAAGTTGAGGTATAGTTTCTCATCTTAACTTTAATTGGAGCGATCGCTGTTTTATTGTGTTTGAGAAAGGCGATCGCTGTTGAGTTGAGGATGAAGGAGAAATTTGAGCTATAATAGGGGATAAAATTAACAAACAAGGTAATTATCAATGCCATTAAAGCAAAAGTATATTACTGATGAACAGGGTAATCAAATCGGTATTCTTTTAGATATAGAGGAATATCGAAAACTCCTAGAAGATTCTGAAGAATTGAATGCTATTAGAGCCTATGATTTAGCTATTTCGGAAGAGGAAGAAATTCCTTTTGAAGAGGCGATCGCCGAAATTGAAAATAGTCGTCAATGAATTACACTATTGCGATTAAAAAACAAGCTTCTAAGGCTTTAGCTAATCTTCCCCAAGATAGTTATCAGAAAGTTCGAGACGGGATTAGAGCATTAGCTGACAATCCAAGACCAGCAGGGTGTCTCAAACTGACAGGACGAGAAGGCTGGCGGATTCGGATTGGAGTTTATCGCGTTATTTACGCGATAGATGATTCCGCAAAAAAGGTGATTATTTTAGATATTGCTGAACTTCCCCCGTATAAATATACTAGCTATGGCTCAAAGTCTTACAGAGCCTGAGTTAAAGCAATGTAATACTAATAAACTACTGGGTACAAACTCCTGAAATCTTTACGC
>NZ_JACJSW010000217.1:0-8525 GCF_014698375.1 Microcystis flos-aquae FACHB-1344
CTTCTGTTAAAGAAGCAGCATCCCGTGAAGCGTCAACCCAGCGGTCGGTCGTTCAATTAAGTTTGTTTGATCTGCCGGGAATCACCGTCCGGCCCCGGCGGTGAGGATGTCAACAGTACCTTTTGAGGAGAGAAAAGTTATGGCTGAGTCAAAAAGCTGGGATTTTCAGAGATTTTGGCAAACTCTAGACTATTTTGATAGTATTCCCCTGTGGAGTTGTCTGCAAAAGCTGCTCGGTTTCGGGGAAGATAAAAAAAATCAGCTAACAAATGAGCAAGGGATGAAGACCATTTTAGTCATTGGTGGGGAAAATGCGATCGGGAGAAAGGTAATCACCCAACTACAGCAGCAAAACTATCAAATCCGCGCTTTAGTCGATAATATCGAGTTTGCACGTCAATTATTGGCTGAAAATGTCGATTTATTTGCTCTGCAAACCCCGCAATTATTCACAGGGATTGAGAGAATTATCTACTGTCAAGGGGAGAATAACCGCCATAGTTTAGCTAATTTACTCGATTTATTGAAAAATGCTGGGATAACCGCCGAAAAAACCCTCTTTGACTTTAGCAATCCCAGCAGTGATATCAAAGAAATCTGGGGTGCGGTGGATGATGTGGTAATGGGAGGAGTGAGTGAGAGTCAGATAACCCTAACCGGAGGACGAGCGCTCTTTTCCGGTATCGTTAGAACCGAAAATAACGGTGGTTTTGCCTCAGTTCGTACCAGAAACCTGAATCCTCCCCTAAATTTATCTAACTACGAGGGAATAGAATTACAGGTACAAGGGGACGGAAAACGCTATAAATTAATTCTGCGCTGTGAAGGACGTTGGGATGGCATCGGTTACTGTTATTCTTTTGATACATTTGATCGCAGCTGGCAAAAGATTTCTATTCCTTTTGGTGATTTAATCCCAGTGCTGCGGGCCAAAACGATGAGAGATGCAGCACCCTTTGATAGCAGTAACGTCTATGCTTTGCAGTTAATGCAGAGTAAATTCGAGTACGATGGGGCCATAAATCCCCGTTTCTCCCCGGGGTTATTTGCTTTAGAAATTGTCACAATTAAAGCCTACGGGGGCAAAAACCGCTTAATTATCGTTAAAGAAGGAGAAATCGCCGAAAAAAGCCTTTTAGATGCCAGTGGTTATCCCTACGAAGCGATCGATTCTGCCCAGATTTTCGCTAAACTTAATTAATTTAAATAAGCTTGCATCTCAAGTTAAACTACAGAACATCGGGTTAAGATCATGACTATCGGGAGCATAATTAAGGAGGTATGTTCATGAGTGAACAGAATCCCTACGAACAACTTGGGGTTACTGAAGAATCCTCTTTTGAAGAAATTCAAGAGGCCAAACAAAGACTGGTGCAACAGTATCAAAATGATAGCAAAATTGTCGAATTGATCGAGTCGGCCTACGATTCCGTCCTCATGGATCGACTGCGGATGCGACAGGAGGGTAGAATTAAAGTTCCCGATCGCATTCGTTTTCCTGAACGTCTGGCGATTCCGGTGGAAAGTAAACCAGTTACTAGCAGCAAATCTCCTCACTGGTGGAAAAGCCTCATCGATACACCTTCTGCAAGGGATATCGGTGTACCAGCAGTGATTTACGCTTGTTTAGGAGCAATAACGCTGTTAGTTCCCGATCCCAGTGGCTCCCTCTTACCGCTGCTCTTAGCTTTTGGCGTTTTCGTTAATATCTATTTTTTCAACCGCAAGGAAAAACGTTTTGGCCGCGCCTTACTATTCACTCTCGCTGGTTTAGTGCTAGGAGTCGCTCTGGGAGCGGGATTAGCCAGTTTAGCGGCCAAGGCTGATTTGCATATCTTCGGCGATCGCCAAATTTATGCGCTCGTCACTTTTCTGATCTTTTGGGTGATTAGTAGTTTTTTCCGTTAACCAATCGCTCGTAGGGAGCCTAAGATCACGTCCACTGCTTCCCCAAGGTTATTGACGATATAATCAGGCTCGTAGCTCTCTAAACGGGAACGGCTGCGAATCCCCGATAATACGCCAATAACCTTAATATTTTGGCTTTTAGCGGCGGCAATATCCGCTTCCGTATCCCCCACCATCCAAGTATCGGCAGCCGCCGGCAGTTCTTTAGCGGCCTTAGCCATAAGCAGGGTTTTGTCGCGCACGTCGTTGGTTTTGGTGTAATTGTTATTTAGACAATAACGACGATTAGCGGCGAAAAAACGACCGATATCGTGGCGATTAAAGGCATGATCTAGCTCGGATACCCGCCGCATCGTCATCACGACTAAATCGATCTTTAACTCTTGGATTTTCTGGAGAGTTTCCAAAGAACCAACCACCGGGCGATCGTGGACAAGATAGGGTAAAGTATGGACAGTTTGACGACGAAGATGGGCAAATTTACGCGCTTGATCTTCATCTAATCCTGACATTTCCCCGATACGCTTCTCAGAAACCTGATCCCGTTTTAACTGCCAGAATTCCGCTTTCGATAATTCCCCGATAATTTGACCTTTATAGGCGGTTTTCTGTAAACAGTCTTGATAAACTTGGTAATATCGCTCGGATACGTCCATTATCGGGCCGTCAAAGTCGCTAATTAGTCTCAACATCGTTCTAATACTTCTCGCTTTATTAATTTTTATATACAAGTTACCCTAGAGTCTTGACAATGACAAGAGTTTTGTCGGGAAAAAGATTAGGGACCAGGGAAGTGGGGTGTGGGGTGTGGGGTGTCGGGTGTGGGGTGTGGGGTGTCGGGTGTGGGGTGTCGGGTGTGGGGTGTCGGGTGTGGGGTGTCGGGTGTGGGGAGGTGGGGAAGTGGGGTGTGGGGAGGTGGGGAAGTGGGGTGTGGGGTGTCGGGTGTGGGGTGTGGGGTGTGGGGTGTGGGGTGTGGGGTGTGGGGTGTGGGGAGGTGGGGGAATTTCAACTAAAACCCTAAAACCCTAAAACCCCAACCCCTCACTGTTTACTGATCACTGATGCTTCCCCTTCCCTAGTCTGGACGGTTAGCTTAAAATAAATGTAAGGATATGTAAACTTTCGTAACTATCTCGCCAATTGGCTAACCAATGATCCCAACAACTTCTTTATTCGCACCCGTTGACGATGATCTCCGTCTTTTGACCGATAACTTAAAAAACCTCGTCGGCGCTCGTCATCCCATTTTAGCGGCGGCAGCAGAACATTTGTTCGAGGCCGGTGGTAAACGCGTTCGACCGGCGATCGTGTTGTTAGTGTCTCGCGCTACCATGTTAGACCGGGATATCACTCCCCGTCATCGTCGATTAGCGGAAATCACGGAGATGATCCACACTGCCAGTCTCGTCCATGATGATGTGGTAGATGAGGCAGAATTGCGGCGCGGTGTTCCCACCGTTAACAGTTTATTTGACAATCGCGTGGCGGTTTTAGCGGGGGATTTTCTTTTCGCTCAATCCTCTTGGTATCTAGCAAATTTAGATAATTTAGAAGTGGTAAAATTGCTCTCAGAAGTGATTCGCGATTTTGCTGAAGGGGAAATTCAACAGGGAATTAATCGCTTTGATACCAGTATCTCCTTGGCAGCTTATCTAGAAAAAAGTTACTACAAAACTGCTTCTTTAATTGCCAACAGTGCCAAAGCGGCCGGGGTATTAAGCGAGCAATCAGCTGAAGTTAATCATCATTTATATAATTATGGTCGCGATTTAGGATTAGCTTTTCAAATCGTCGATGATATTCTCGATTTTACCTCCCCTACGGAAGTATTAGGAAAACCCTCTGGCTCCGATTTGATCAGTGGTAATATCACCGCTCCCGCTCTCTTTGCCATGGAGGAAAATCCCTATATAGAAGTGTTAATCGAGCGGGAATTTAGTCAGGAAGGAGACATCGAAAAAGCTCTTGATTTTATTCACTCTAGCCAAGGTATTCCTCGCTCAAAAGAATTAGCCGATCAATACGGTCAAAGTGCCTTAAAACACCTTGACTGCTTAGCTTCTTCTCCCTCAAAAGATGTGTTAATCGAGCTAGTAGATTACGTTTTGAGCCGAATTTATTAGGGAATAATAGTTCTCGCCGTAGCAATAGTCCAAGCATCGACTAATAATAAAAATAGGGTGAGAATAAAAAGAATTCCATACATCCAAGGCTGAGAAAGGGGGCGAATATCAGTCATATCCAAGTTAGTTTTTTCTGCGATTATTTTGACCATGCGATTAAATCCCACTACTCGCATCGGCAATAAATAGGCTTTTTCCGAGGAGCGATCAAGGAAATAATAAACTAAACCACCCTGTCCTGTACTGCGACATTTAAGTTCTTTTATATCTGTCCAATTTAACCACCAACCAGAGCGAAGAAAAGCAGGAAACCATTGGGGATAGGTAACTTGTATCCCTGTTTCTGATAAAATGACTCTTTCACTTAAAGCTCCGTATAAAGCGATTAATCCTAAGCTAATTCCTACCCAGAGAAAATTGGGATTAACAGGGGAATTAGTGACTTTTGCTAAAAAGGGTAAAGGGATGGTTAACGCCACATATAAACTTAATAAAGTTACCCGAATTATTGGTGATATCCGAAAAGTTATTGTCTCGTTCATTTGATAACCTTAATCAGTAAACAGTAAACAGTGAAAAGAAGGCTCCGAACTTGCAACTTAATACTTTAACACTTTAATACTTAATACTGTTCACTGAAAACTCAAAACTGATCACTGATCAGTGATCACTGAGTCTCCTTGTCCCCAAAAACCATCGTATTTAGTAACTTCGATATCACCAAAAACTTTGACTTGACAAGCAAGACGACGGTTATTATCGTGGTTATGGGGAGGTAAAGAAAGACGCGCTTTTTCCTGCCAATTGATAGCAGAAACTTCGCCCACAATTGCCACCGCACAGGTTCCACAGCTGCCGATGCCGCGACAATTGATTAACTTGGAACCGCCGTTATACAAAGAAATGTCATGTTTTAATAATATACGACGGAGATTTTCACCTCGATCGCAGGTGATTGTTTGACAGTAAACTGTTATTCTAGGCATTAGGGGCGTGATTTTAAGTCGCTACAGTTATTAATTAATATTAACACCTATTGACTATTTATATGAACAATGGTAAGCGCATTTGGGTCTATGACACTACTCTCCGGGACGGGGCCCAGCGAGAAGGTATTTCCCTCTCCCTCGAAGATAAAATTAAAATCGCCAGGGAATTAGATCGGATGGGTATTCCTTTTATCGAAGGCGGTTGGCCAGGCGCAAACCCAAGAGACGGTCAATTTTTCTGGAAACTGCACGAAGAACCCCTAAAACAAGCGGAATTAGTCGCTTTTTGTTCCACTCGTCGCCCCCAGATCGAGGCCCGGGAAGATCGGATGTTAACCGCCATTCTCGCCGCTAGAACCCGTTGGGTGACAATTTTCGGCAAATCTTGGGATCTGCACGTCACAGAGGGCTTAAAAACCAGTCTGGAGGAGAATTTAGCCATGATAGGAGATACGATCGAGTATCTACGCTGTCAGGGAAAACGAGTCATTTATGATGCAGAACATTGGTTTGATGGTTACAAAAATAACCCCGAATACGCCCTTTTAACCCTCAAAACCGCCAGGGCTGCCGGGGCCGAATGGTTAGTTTTCTGTGATACCAACGGGGGCACTTTACCCCAAGAAATCGCCCCGATTGTGGAGAAAGTGCGGGAGCAATTGGGCATCGATCCCGATGAGGAAAATGCGCCTCAATTAGGCATTCATGCTCATAATGACGCAGGAACCGCCGTGGCTAACTCCTTAGCGGCAGTTAACGAGGGCGCACGCATGATTCAAGGCACAATTAACGGTTATGGGGAACGCTGCGGCAATGCCAATTTATGTACTTTAATTCCCAATCTTCAGTTAAAAATGGGCTTTTCCTGCCTAGAAGAAAATCAATTAGGCCGATTGACGGGAACTAGCCGAAAAATCAGCGAAATGGTCAATTTAGCCCCGGATGATCACGCTCCCTTCGTCGGACGCTCCGCTTTTGCCCATAAAGGCGGCATTCACGTTTCTGCGGTGGCGAAAAATCCCCTGACCTACGAACATATTAACCCGGAAGCGATCGGGAATCAGCGCCGCATCGTCATTTCTGACCAATCGGGATTAAGTAATGTGTTAGCGAAAGCGCGCAGTTTTGGCATCGATTTGAATAAAGATGATCCCACCTGTCGGCAAATTTTGGAACGTTTAAAAATCTTGGAAAGTGAGGGTTATCAATTTGAGGCAGCCGAAGCTAGTTTTGCGTTATTAATGCGGGAAGCTTTGGGACAGAGAAGCCACCTTTTTGAATTAAAAGGATTCCAAGTTTATTGTGATATGCTGCGGGATAGTGGTAATGCGATTGCAACAATTAAAGTACGGGTAAAAGAGGAAGATTTATTAGAAGTGGCCGAGGGTAACGGGCCGGTGGCCGCTTTAGATCGAGCTTTAAGAAAGGCTTTAGTCAAATTCTATCCCGAAATTGCTAACTTTCACCTGACCGATTATAAAGTGAGAATCCTCGATAGTGGTTCGGGGACGGCAGCGAAAACTAGGGTTTTAATCGAGTCCAGTAACGGTCAACAAAGATGGACAACCGTGGGAGTGTCTAGTAATATTTTGGAAGCTTCCTATCAAGCAGTGGTAGAAGGAATTGAGTACGGTTTATATCTACTGCAAAACAATCAACTAGAATTATCGGGTCAATTTTGTCCTTTGGGGATAATTTAGGGAACAGTTATCAGTGATCAGTTATCAGGAGTCAGATTTGAGTTTTCACTGAACATTTAACTACTGACTCCTATCTCCTATGTCCTATCTCCTATCTCCTATCTCCCCTGCTCCGTTCTCCCTTATACCTTTTAAACAGGATTTAGTACAATCTCGCCTTGACAGAGTTTAAACACTGATATATTATCAGAAAGAATCCATAATTCTTCCAACAAGAGCAAGCAAGCTTAACTAGGTAGGCTCTTCGTTACTTTTTATGGTTCGATAGGGTGGCATAAATAAACTAAATCCTTATCTGGCAAGAGATTTAATTGATTAGTTCGCTCTAGATCAAAAACAATTGACAAAAATCGCCAAACGTTTTTCTCTATAAAGGTTCCGTCCCTTATAATCCCCGTACATTGCATAACAGAAACCGAAGAACCACTAGGTAATTCAATTGCTCAGCCTGTTGAAGCTGTAAATTTCACATAAAATATTTATTTATGACTACACAAGCTATAGGAAAATCAATGACGTTATTGAATAATAAATCATTGAAAATTACTACATTTTTAACCATTGCATTGATTACTTGGATCGCCCACTTTTGGTATTTTAATCACTTGGGTCTATACGAAGATGATTACGCTTTCATCGGTAACATACTCACCATGGACTTTTCCAGATTTGTTGACTCTGTTAAGAACATGAATTTAGCATTTTTTCAAGGTAGAGTTGTCGGCTTTAACATCCTCTTCTTCTCTGCATACTTTGCTGGAAAATTGGGAGGATTGCCGCTTATTTATATAAGTGCCTATCTATTGGCATTAACCAATAATATCCTCTTTTATCTATTTCTCCAACGTCTCTGGAATCAACCTATTTTTGTCCTGACGGGTACCCTTGCATTTACTTTATTTCCTGCCGATAACACTAGGGCTTTTCTCACTCATATTCACATTTTGCCCGCCATAACCTTTCTTTTACTCGCTTTTTTAAGTTATCTGAACGATAAAAAAATTTGGTCTTACCTATTGATTACTGCTTCTTTTCTTAGTTATGAGACCTGTTTTTTGCTGTTTATCACCGCACCTTTTCTAACCAAAAAGCCTCAGTCGGAGATATTTAAAGAATTAATTAAACATCTATTCATCTTAGGTACGATTTTCCTAGTGGTTTTAATTCTCAGAAAGTTGACTGGTGATAGCCGGGTTGGAGACTTAGATATAGCAACCGCTATTTTTACTCCGATTCGTCAAATAATTACCGGACCATTTGTCTGTTTAGGAACATTTGTCTATCGTCCTTGGCAAACTTTGCACAATCTCAGGGGAGAATTGTTAATTTTTGTGCCTCTTTCATTACTTATGTTGCTATGGCTATTCTTACAAAATTCTCGTTTTTCGGGACTGGATAGTGGGGAAAATTGGCCGATAATTAAACAGTTGAGCCTTTTGGGGATAAGTCTCTTATTCTTGGCCTATCCCTTAACTTTTAGGCTCTTCGTTACTCTTTATGCTAAATCAACAGACAAGATGCCAAGACAACATACTTCTAACCCAAAAATTCCGAAAGTTTCTAAAGCCATAGGCTCTCCGTTTTATTAGTTTAAGTTTATTGTTGATTCCCTCGACCATCCCATTCGTTGTCCTTCGCTCGAAATAACTAATTATTTCTCCAAACCAGTTTCGGATTGTTTGACAACTCTTAGTAAAAACACTGGAGGATTTTGCCAACCATTCCGAGATGGATAGCATTCCCTCTGTCGGATTCTCTGAGGTTTCATAAATCTTTCTAAATTCTTCCTTTAATTCCTGCATCTT
>NZ_JACJSW010000218.1:0-3042 GCF_014698375.1 Microcystis flos-aquae FACHB-1344
TGGCAGAGTTGGAAAAACAGATTAATCGACTTCCCCATTTGCCAAAGTGGTTTGTGGAAATCCCTTATCAAACCACTTGACTATTGGATCATCTTTTTTATGGAGTTCTCTTAGAAAAAGAAGGTTGGAAAATCACTGATGATCCTTTAATTCTAACCTTAGAAAAAACCTTGCTTAAAGCTGATTTAGGAGCAGAAAAGTTTTTTGCTGCGGAAAAAGAAGATCGTAAAATTGCTGTAGAAATCAAAGACTTTGATACGCCTTCAGTTATCAGTGAATTAGAAAAAACAATAGGACAACTTCAATTATACCAATGGGCTTTAGATTCACAAGAACCTGAAAGAAAACTTTTTTTGGGCATTAGTGAAGCGGTTTATTTAAAACACTTCAAAAAAGCTATTTTCCAACTGGTTATTAAACGTAATAGAATCAATTTAATTATTTATAATCCTCAAAAGGAGATAATTGTCGAATGGATAACACAGTAAATTATGCCGATATTCTGACTCAAGTTATCAGAAAAGAATCGGCGATGCAACCTCGATTACAAAACCTTAAAATTACCCCAGTTTGTGATCCAGAATCAGGCCACTTTTTAATAATTATGACTGGTTGGGAAAAAGAAGCATGGATTAATACAATTTTATTTCACGCTCGTTTATTGAAAAATAAAATTGTCATTGAAGATGATAATCTTGAAGAAGGATTAACAACCACTTTAATTCAGGCTGGGATTCCCCCAGAAGATATTATTACTGGACTTTCCCTAGAGTAAGGCAGGCATTACCCACCTTAGCGATATCGCACTGAATGTTAGGAAAAATTATCTAAATGCTTCAATTCGATCTAAATAGACATTAACTAATTTATGTTCAATGACCAAAGCTTCAATCTGTGGCCAAATACGAGCTAAAAACTGATGAAATTCGCGTTTTCGTATATTGCCAAAACGGAGATGTACTACTTTGGGTGGGGAAAAATCTAGCATTAGTCTATCAGAAAAGTCCGCATCTTTCGTAACAATAACCAGTTTTTTATCCTTTGCATATTGCCAAATTTCCGTATCCCTTGGACTTCTACCTAAAACCGAAACATGAACGATCGGTAAAGATGGAGTGAACAGGATTTTAGCTGGTAAATTTTCATCGAAGAAAAAACCATTCATGCAATTTTTCTGACTTCATAGTGATTCGCCATCAATCTTGCTGCAAATTGCATACAGGCATAAATATCTTCTCGATTCAGAGAAGGATATTCTTCAAGGACTTCTTCAATAGAATCCCCTGCTCCCAAAAATTCCATAACTGTTTGCACAGGAATTCGGGTTCCAGCTATAACAGGTCTTCCATTACAAATATCTGGATTGATATGGATACGATTTTCCATTAAGGTTTTGTTACCTCTTTGATGACCTTAAGTAAACTTATTATACCCTTTCATAGTAACAGGTAAGGATGTTGGGTTTCCTTAAAATCGATCGCTGCAGCGGTAGGACCCGCATCAGGGAACGCACCCTACCAGAGCGGCGATCATACTATTCCCAAGTTAGAGTTATACCTTCTAGGTTACATACTCTCTGAATAGTTTCCAGTTTACTTTCAGTCAATTTCCCGAATAGGTGAACTCTCATTTTATGTTTGGGATAATACTGTCCATAACTCTTTATTTGGCCAATCGCTGATTTCCAGCCTTTTGTATTTTTAACTTCAATTATTTCAGTATTAGTTAAGACATCTATTCTACCTACCTTATCAATGTAAACCTCGGTTTTTCCTCCTAATTCTCTAGCCAGTTTGTCCCGATACCAAGCCTCTGTCCCCTTTACAGGAGAATTTATCTCCGGCTCAATAACTATGCCATTAAGCTGATTAATAAAGTCCCGAATTGCTCCTCTTACTAATTTTTGAGCAGCATTGGGGGACTGTCTTTTCCGTTTAGCCATTACTTACTCAGTGAATAATTTAGAGATCCCATACCCAGCTAAACCAATTACTGCTCCTACTGCCGCTACGGGAGCCATTGTAACTGCAACTGCCGTCCCCCCTACTGCTAATCCCATACCCCCAACCAATGCTGATATACCGGCTCCAGCACCCGCACCAATTGCCGCTGCTCCAATTGCCGTTGCGTCTTGTTCTTCTATTGCTTTCTTGGTTCCGTAAACTGCTGTGCCAACCACTGCTCCTGCTGCTGCTACTGGAGCCATACCGACTCCTAGAGCAGTTCCTCCTACAGCCAGTCCCATACCGCCAACTACTGCCGATGCACTAGCTCCAATCGCTGTACCCACTCCCACTGAAATCATTAGACCTCTGGCAAAAGTCTTTCGTGATCTAATAAAAGGTTATTTATTTTTGCCAATACTCTCACGAGACAGCGATCGCCACAAGGAGATAGTGTTGCCAGCGTCATAAAAGAGTTTTTTGGTGATACTGTTGAAAATCTGTCCTTAATAGATAAAAAACAGAATAAGAGTCTGAAATTTGCCGAAACGAATAGGTTATGTCGAAAGAAATTTAAGCGTTTAACGGGAATGAGTCGCCGAACTTTCTATCTGATTGTTAAGATCTGGACTTCCCCGTTGACAAAAAGCCATAACCTGTGCTGTAGAAGGGATTAAAAGAATTTCTGATGCCCCGTTACTGGGTACAAATCAGGGAAACTCCCAATAAATCTAACGCATGATTGTTGCAGTTGGGTCGGTCGAGTTATCTTAGAAAAACGATAACTTCCCTCCCTAATCGTACACTCTACTGTATTCAAGCAAATTGTCCCCAGGTCTTCCAACAAAGTCCGAAAGCTATGCACAGGGAGGTTCTCTTGATTCCGTTTTTTTCTCTCTTTAGACTGAGCGGATTCACTGCGACTCGCTTTAATCACATTCAGAGAACTATCATCAATTTCTTCATCCTCAAATAACAAAGGAGCTAAGGACTGTTTTAAATGCCATTCCACATAATAAGCCAACATACATAAAAAGATATGAGCTTTGACTCTATCACCCTTATAATGATAGATAGGACGTACCTTTAAATCAATTGA
>NZ_JACJSW010000219.1:0-7963 GCF_014698375.1 Microcystis flos-aquae FACHB-1344
GAGGTTGCATTTAGCAAGAATCCGATAGAGAGGCTTGTAGTTAGCCCTGTACGGGTCAAAGCGTACAAAGCTGATTCAAAGTGCGACGTTTGCGTACAGAATTAGTAACTATGGATAACTCTTAGACTAATTAATTCGGGACTCACATCACAATATAGACTATGGCTTACTATTGGTTTAAAGCATTTCACCTGATTGGGGTAGTTGTTTGGTTTGCGGGACTATTTTATTTGGTACGTTTGTTTGTCTATCACGCGGAGGCAGCAACAGAAACGGAACCCGCACAAGCTATTCTGAAAGCACAATACGAGATCATGGAGAAGCGACTCTACAATATCATTACCACACCGGGGATGATTGTCACCGTGGCCATGGCGATCGGTTTAATCTCCACAGAACCGGAAATTTTAAAATCGGGATGGTTACATATTAAATTATCCTTTGTGGCTCTTTTACTGCTCTATCATTTCTACTGTGGTCGCATCATGAAAAAGCTAGAAAAAGGGGAATGTAATTGGACGGGACAGCAATTTCGGGCATTAAATGAAGCACCAACCCTGTTATTGGTAGTTATTGTCCTTTTGGCAGTATTTAAGAATCAATTACCCCTCGATTTGACCACTTGGTTAATTGTAGCTTTAGTGGTATTAATGGCGGTGACAATCCAACTTTATGCTAAAAAACGTCGCAAAGATCAAGAAAAACTTCGGCAAAATACTCCCCAAAAAGAAGAAGTAGCGACCAGGTAAATTATCTCAATCATTCCCTAGGTTTCTAGGATAACAGTTAAGAGTGGTTTGACAGCTGTGGGATGGTCTTTTTAGTCCATCCCAATTGTATAGGTAGCAACGTTTAGCTTTTAGCTTTTTGGCTTTTTGCTATTTTTGAGCTTATACAAAAACTATTTTTAATAGTGTGATGAACTTCCAAGCTATGGATTGTTTCTCCCTACTCCGGCGCTCCGCTGCTCCCCTATATAGTCATTTCAATTAAGATTGAGAAGATCAATCCCAGAGTTCCTAAGGACTTTGTCGGTCTAGACTGTATCAGACTTATCTGAAATGACTATACCTTTTAAACAGGATTTAGTATAAACCTCTTGCGAACAGCAAACCCTAAATAAAAACAATCTCCTGACGACCGAATCCTGACGACCGAATCCTAACAACAATTTTTGATTTTTACAAGAGGTCCTATGAATAGTTGCTGGATAGATTGGGAAAAAATAACTAGAGATTTTATCAGTTCCCGCAAGCTCAGACAAGTTGCTGAATTGCGAGGATTCTATCGAGTTAATCCCTCTGGTATTCCTAGAATTCCCCCCGATTTAGAATTGAGAGACTACCAAAATACAGCGATTATCAGTTGGTTTCGTAATCGGGGACGGGGAACTTTAAAAATGGCCACCGGCAGCGGTAAAACTATTACTGCTTTAGCTATTGCCATGGAACTTTACCAAGCGATAGAACTGCAAGTATTATTAGTAATTTGCCCCTATCGTCACCTAGTCAATCAATGGCAACGAGAAGCGGAAAAATTTAATCTTAAACCGATTTTAGCCTACGAAAGTGTCCATACATGGCAAAGTCAACTAGCCACAGAGTTATATAATGTGCAAGCAGGTAATCAAAAATTTGTCACTATTTTAACTACTAACTCAACTTTTATTAGCGAGGGGTTTCAATCACAAATAAAATTTTTTCCCGATAAAACTTTAATCGTTGGTGATGAAGCACATAATTTAGGTTCCCCCCGATTAGAAGAATTATTACCCCGTTCTTTAGGTCTAAGATTGGCTCTATCCGCTACTCCTGAAAGATATTTTGATGAGGAAGGAACCGACGCTATTCTTGATTATTTTGGACAAATTCTACAACCAGAATTTACCTTAGCTGATGCTATTAGTAAAGGAGCTTTAGTCAATTATTTTTATTATCCAGTCTTGGTTGAGTTAACCGACGGTGAGGCTTTATTATACGCAAAATTAACCCAAAGAATCGGCTGGACTTTGCAGAAAAATAGTAATTTCAATGCTAATGAAAACCTCACCGCTTTGTTAATGCAAAGGTCACGATTAGTTGGTTCAGCAAGTAATAAATTACAGGCTTTACAACAACTGATGCAAGAGCGTTTAGATACGGATCATACTTTATTTTACTGTGGGGATGGTTATGTGGAAAATTATACTGCTAATTATCGTCGTCAAGTAGAGGCAGTTACTCATTTATTGGGCAATCAATTAGGTTATCGAGTTGCCACCTACACCGCAGAAACTTCCCTAGAAGAACGAGAAAAAATTCGCCAACAATTTGAGGAGGGTTATCTACAAGGATTAGTGGCAATTAGATGTTTAGATGAGGGAGTAGATCTGCCATCAATTCAAAACGCAGTCATTCTGGCTAGTAGTGGTAATCCTCGACAATTTATTCAGCGTCGCGGGCGAATATTGCGACCCCATCCCGATAAAAAACAGGCCACTTTATTTGATATGATTGTTATGCCACCGACCTTAGATCGAGAAACTTGGGAAGTAGAAAGAAATTTATTACGCAAGGAATTAAAACGCTTTCTAGAGTTTGCCCAATTAGCTATTAATGCTCAAGAAGCTGAGACTAAATTAGGGGAGATTCAAGATAGATATTGTCTTTTGTCTAATTAAAACCTGAAAAATTAAATCTTGGCAGCTTTTATGCTAGAATAGAAGTCAGTCAAGAATTGATCTGAAAGTCAAGATTGATCGCCGAGAAAAATTAACCCAACCGAATAGCGATCAATAAAGTTGTCTAATTTTCTTTCCTCTACTTCTAAACTTCTATGTCTCCCCGTCAACAACCCCGCCGCATTGCTCGAGAACTTGCCCTTTTGAGTTTAAGTCAGATTAAAGGCAATCCTGAAAACCTAGAACAGCAAACTTTAAACGATTTAATTTTAGTCGCGGTTAGAACCTTAACCCTGGAAATTCAAGAAACCTTAGAAACCGCCGCCGCCGAAATTAGTCGTGGTAATGAACGGATTCTCGCTAGTGATACTAAGGCGACAAATCTAAAAAGCGCCCAAACCATGGTAAAAGAAGCGATTTCTCTTACTCACAATGCCATTAATCGTTTAGGAACCGTGATAGATTTTCCCGAAATTGTCCAGTTATCTAGTCAGTACGAAGTGCGGGAATATGCCCTAGAATTAATCGGTACAGTCTATCGTCGTCGTGCGGAAATCGAACAGGAATTAACCGGCGCTTTAGTGGATTGGCAACTACATCGTTTACCAAGAATCGATCGGGATATCCTCCAAATTGCCGTGGCAGAAATGCTCTATCTCGATCTACCTCAAAAAGTAGCGATTAATGAAGCAATCGAATTAGCAAAACGTTATTCTGATGATGAAGGTTATCGCTTTATTAATGGCGTTCTCCGACGGGTAACGAATAAGCTAAACGAATCAGAAAAAGCCGTATCCACCCAGAGTTAACCACGAAAGAAATTCATACTACAATGACCACATTTTATAGGGATATTCCTGTAAATTGATATTGTAGTATCGCTCATCTCCCGTGACTTCTTCGCCGATCCAATCAGGAATAGTAATGACTTGATCCTCTTGTTCTAACTCAATTTCAGCCATAATCAAACCTTGATTATCCCCTAAAAATTCATCAACTTCCCAAGTTAAATTATCCAGAGAAATGCGATGACGAATCTTTTCAATTAAAGGTTTCTTACAGAGGTTTTCTAACATGAGCGCCGCATCTTCTAGGGGAATTGCATACTCGAATTCCAGCCGACTAATGCCCTCAGTCTTGCCTTTAATGGTTAAATAACCCCGAGCTCCAACTACACGAACCCGCACGGTTGTCAATCCATCTTGGGTAGGAATATATCCCTGACGATACAACTTGCCGGTCGCAAGCGATCGCCAAGAATCCCCTTTAACCAGAAACTTCCGTTCAATTTCAACAGTCATAAGCTTTTGATTAAGCCGTAGCCACGGCAGTACCTTGGGTTCCTAGTTGAATTAACTCGATCTTGTAACCATTAGGATCTTCCACGAAAGCAATCACCGTAGAACCGTGTTTCATCGGGCCCGGTTCCCGGGTGACATTGCCACCAAGAACTTTAATTTTCTCACAGGTGCTATAGATATCATCCACGCCCAGGGCAATATGACCGTAAGCATTACCGACTTCATAGCGATCGACTCCCCAATTATAGGTCAGTTCGATGACAGCATGATTAGCCTCATCGCCATAACCGACGAAAGCGAGGGTAAATTGACCATTGGGATAGTCTTTCTGGCGCAGTAACTTCATTCCTAGCACATCGCAGTAAAATTGTAGAGATTCCTGCAAGTTATTGACCCGGAGCATGGTGTGTAAGAGACGCATGATTATTTTTAGATGATATCGATCGAAAAATTACTTATCCTTGATTGTAACCAGTCCTTGTGCCTTCTTATCTCCTTGAGGCTCAACAATTATACTAATACAAATGTACGGAAAACTCACCTGTAAAATCACTTACCTTAAATGTCGGATGAATACCCCCGCTAAATTTTTCGACAAGACATCAACCTTTGCGGGGGATGAGAGCCGACCAGGATATTAACCGCGAAGCACGATGTTAAAAAACGGGACACCAGAACAATACCAGAGACTAGATGAAGCAATTAGGACATCTCAGTTTGTGCGTAACTCTTGTGTTCGTTATTGGATGGACAATAAGGGTACAACCCGTAATGATCTCCAAAAGCTTTGTGCTGTACTAGCTAACAATAAAGAGACCCCTTGGGTTAATAAATTAAACTCTCAGGATCGTCAATCGGCTGCGGATAGAGCCTGGCAATCAATTACTAGGTTTTACCAGAATTGTCGATGCCCAGATACCAGGGAAAAAGGGGTTTCCTCGGTTCAAAAAGCCTAGCCGTTCGGTTGAATACAAACTAACAGGCTACCAACTATCTGATGAGGGACGTAAAATCAAGTTCAGCGATGGTTTTAAAGCAGGAGAATTTGATTTATGGTGTAGTCAAGGGACATTAGTTTATTGGTTCTTCCGAACTTACACTGTAGAAAATTCCTCAAGCTCCCTCTCTGCCTGGCAATGCTCTAAAGTTGATAAATATCAATTTAACAAAAACTCAAAGCCTTAGTATACAAGCTTGACAAGCATGAGTTATTGATAGTTTTACATGACAGGTTCGGTAGAGCCAGTTTCGCTTTTACTTTTGGTATTCTGATGGGAGAATGAAACAGCCCTAGGGGCAAGGGGGGGGGGAGAGTCCGACCTCTGGGTGTTTAATGGAGACATTGAGAATCTAAGCTGTCTCGTCGAAGCACGGAATTTACGATAGTGATAGGTCAAGAATCCACCGTCACAGCGTAGCTTGACGGTGGGAGTATGTCAATCATCCTTGATTGTAACCAGTCCTTGTGCCTTCTTATATCCTTGAGGGTCAACAATTATACTAATACAAGTGTACAAACTCACCTGTAAAATCACTTACTCCCCAAAGCGATTAATAGCTGTGAACAAAATCACATTTTTGGCCATACCTAAATCACTATCTAGAGGATTTTCTCGGTCTATTGTGTAGTTAGCGGTGAAGTTAGTTAGGTCAAGACATTTTTGATCGGGAGTTTTCTGGGGAAATTGTCAAGGAAGTAGGTAGTAGTAAATTTTCACTGGTTTCCGAAAACCCTTTTCGACTTGATTGACCGATAGTTTAATAAAATCTCTGTGACTGCAATAAATGTTAAATATTTAGGCAAGTATATGAAATGGGAATCGGGACAGGTTAAAGCTATGCGTTTTTATTTAGAGTACATCAATCACTTGGGTCGTTTGCAGAAAAAATCCGCTCATCGTCGTCTGCAAGCGGGTTTCACGATTACAGAAGTCTTACTGGCAGGTTTGATGATGCTGATTGCCGTCTTGGTGGCCGGAAATGGCCTGATTAACCTGCTCAGAAGTAACTATCGAGCCAATGCCGATAGTGAAATCCGGAATAATCTTAATCGTACTCTAGAGTTTGTTTCAGATGAAGTGAGACGAGCAAGAATTATCGCTAATTCTGAAACAAAGATCACGAGTACTAAAGTACCCAAAGGAGCGAAAGCAGTTCTTGCTTTCCAAATTCCCGACCCCAACAATCCCAGTCAGGCTCCGCTCAATGAACAGATCGTTTACTATACCACCGGCTCTGAAAGTAGCTTGACCGGTCCGCGAGTCTTGTGGCGCTATGGTCCAAACTTGGACGCTAATGGCAACTACACCACCCCCGCAAATGTAAATGTTCCTTGGCAACATTCCCCCGTCACCGATATGTTAGCAGAGACTGTTAATGACCCCAACTGTCCTACGGATTTTAACCTAATCGTCGCCCCTAGCAGTACTGTGGACGGTTTTTTTGCCTGTGTTCACGAGGATGGTAATCAAGTGATTTTGAATGCCAACGCTCAGGTAAACCTCACTACTGGAGATACCGATAAAGATAAAGTTAAATACTCTGTCAGCACCAGCGTTTTCCCCAGAGTTATCTGTGAATCATCTTTATATTGCCTCGGAAGCCCCACCTCTACTACCACCTCTACTACCACCCCTACTACCACCCCTACTACCACCCCTACTACCACCCCTACTCCTCCTTTTTATCAGAAACCTGGTGGCGGGGCTATCAAACCAACTCTACCCATCGTTACCGTGCCGGCAACTGTTACAGCTGAAGTTATTACAGGAGGAACTTGTAAATTCAGTTCTTCCTGCGGTGTTGTTACTGCACCTGACCAATATTTGCCCGGGAAACCGGAAGGAGCTTTCGGTTCACCTGTTCTGGCAGATGCTGGAGATGGCATTATGGTTTCTGTGAATGGGTTGCGTAATGTCTATGAAAACGCTCAAGATCAAACCGTAGACGTATATACCTCTAATAGCAGCAATTTACCTACAAACATCGATCCCCTTACTAATAACCAAATTTTATTCGTGTTTACAACTAAAACGACTCCACCAAACTCCTATCAGATTTTAGTAACCATTGTACCCAAGTAGCTAAACTTATGGCAATAAGCTGAAACCTTGATGTTATCCTAGTTAGGGTTTGCGGCAAAAAGCTTTTCGGTGGTGGCAGGGTGTGGCCCCCCCCAACCCCCTAGGGCTGTTTCATTCTCCCATCAGAATATCAAAAGTAAAAGCGATCACTATCAGGTAAAATGAGAAGTGACCGCCAACCTTTCAAATATATGTTGAGCTTAATAGAAAAACTGAAACAAGTCAAGGACTTTCGGAAAGATCAAGGAAAAAGACACCCTTTATGGATAGTATTAGTAGTAATAATACTAGGAACAATGCTAGGATACTCAGGTTAGAGAGAACTGGGAGAGTTTGCTAAAAATAATCGGCACAGGCTCAGTCAAGAATTTAATATAATTCCCGAAAGAGTCCCATCCTATTCAACAATTAGAAGGGTAATGATGGGAGTTGAATGGCAGATTTTGTTAAAAATGTTTAATGAATGGGCATGACAAGAATATGGACAAAGAGATGACATAAATTGGCTAGGGATGGATGGAAAAAGTCTCAAAAACACCCGAAAAAATCCTAACAATGAACAACAAAATTTTATCATGTTTGTCTCATTGTTTAGTCAAGAAAGTGGCTTAGTATTACACTTAAAAAGAATCGAAAACATAAAAGGGTCTGAAATCGACGAAGGTCAAGCTATAATTCAGGATTGCACTCTCGAAAATAAAGTTTTTATTGGGGATGCTTGGCACTGTCAGAAAAAAACAATCAGCTTAATAGCCAAGAGTAAAAATGATTATGTTATCACCGTTAAAGGAAATCAGAAAAATCTTTATCAGCGAATACAAGACCTGAGTAATTCCTCAAAGCCAGAAAGTTGTTTTCTTGAACAAGATAATAGTCATGGACGAAAAATATCAAGAAAAATAGAAGTTTTTAAAGTGAGG
>NZ_JACJSW010000022.1:0-2102 GCF_014698375.1 Microcystis flos-aquae FACHB-1344
TTTTTTCGGCGCGTCTCGCTTTCAGCTTGTGCTGTGTCAGGTAGATAGCAGCCGAGAGAACTTTGATTCCTTCTTAATTCTCGCTCTGGTCGTGCTTTGATGACATCCGAGCCGGACGGCCATTTGCCGTTGAGATAAATTTCCCTCTTGACTAAGTTGGTAGAGCAAGTTTCTTTGTTCTATGTTAAGATGTTTTCGGCTCATTTTTGGGTCTGATTTGTGTTTGTTAATGATCAGACAGTACCTGATGAGCCTTTCTTTGTCAACTCTTGAGGTTGATGCGTTTCATTTTTGAATTGGCGAATCAATACATCATTTCTACTGAAGCCATTCGAGATATGGAACAAATTCTTGATTATTTGGCTAATACTAACATTAGTGCGGGTGAGAAATTTTTGGAGGAGTTTGGCAAAAAATGTCGTTATCTTAGCCAATTTCCGCTAATGGGGCGCAGTTATCGAGAGATTCGTCCCTATTTGCGTGGCTTACCGATGAAAAACTACATTATTTTCTATCGCTTAACTGAGCAAGGGCTAGAAATCATGCCTGTTATCAAAGGAGAGCGAGATTTAGAAGCTTTTTTCTTTGAAAAACCCTAAAAAATCAAGGCAATTACTTTTTTTCAACTGTTTATAATAGAGATCGCTACAATGTCGAGTATCCTCCCATCCCAAAGCAGCCATGACAGCCAAAGAACAACTCCTCCAGGAAATCGAACAAGCTCCCGAATCTCTAATCCAATCCTGCTTAGAATTGATACTCTCCCATAAAACTCCCGCCCCTTCACCGCAAAATAACAAACCAATTTGGGAAATCGCCGATGAAATAATTGCCACCATTCCCGAAGAATCCTTTGACCAGATCCCCACCGATGCGGCGGCCAACTTGGATTACTATCTTTATGGCAATTCTCCTCAAAAATAATGCCGACCCTCTTCGCCGACACATTTTATTGGGTTGCCTTGATTCATGCTAAAGATCAATGGCATAGACAAGTGCGAGCTTTTAGTAGGTTAATTCAAGATTATTCTTTAATTACAACCGATTTAGTCTTGGTGGAATATCTTAACTTTTTTGCTAAATTTGATCAACCCATGAAACAAGGTGTCGTCAATTTCTATCGCCAAATCCAAACCTCTCCAAATCTGCAAATTATTAGCCTTGATTCTTATTTAATTCAATCAGGTGTAGAACTTTATGCCAACCGTCTAGACAAAGGCTATAGCCTGACTGATTGTGTCTCAATGATTGTGATGAAACAAATGGGAATTTATGAAATACTCACCATGACCAGATCATTTTGATGCTGGAGAGCGATCGCTTTTTAGGATATAGAACGGAGTAATGGCGTTTTGGGAAATATGGGAAGTGCGCTCTTGGCTCTTCTAGGTTCTGTGTGAGGATGGTATAATAATAATACAGGACAGGAGGTGGGTTATGTGGATAAATTTTGATCAACTCCTCGATTTACCAAATGTAACAGTGGTCAATTATCAAAAAATTGCTCAGACAATTTTCCTAAAGCTCGCTCTTTTAAATGAAACAATTGAATGTCCGAATTGCCATCAAACCTTGGACAGAATCAATCAGACAGAGTATAATCTAGTCAGAGATTTGTCAATATTAGGCAATCGAGTATATTTAGAAGTACCACGCCGCCCCCCCAACCCCTAGGGTTGATTCATTTAAATTAAGTACAGCTGATTTTGAGTCAATAAATTTGACTGAAGATTCTCAAGTTTATCTTTTTCTAATCAAAAGAGTTAGTCACAATAACTAATCTTTAATCCTCTGCCAATATTTATTATGAATAGATTGATAAAGCTTGTTAAAAAGGTTCTTCGTTACTTGGTATGGTTCGAGCGGGTGGCATAAATCGACTAAATCTTTATCTGGCAAGAGATTTAATTAATTAGTTCGCTCTAGATCAAAAACAATTGATAAAAATCGCAGCAATGTCTGTCTCTATAAGGGTTTCATTCCAGAAATGTTGAATCTCGTAACAAAACTTTACATTTAAGAACATGACAACCCCAGAACGCCATTTTTCAGATTGAATAGACAATTTTCCTAAACCAGTGTACATAGCTGATATGTTGACA